>JAEZJP010000017.1 GCA_023415715.1 Bacillota bacterium | reverse complement strand
TGCTCAGCTTGCTTTGGGGTTTCCCGCTGCCCATTATATTTGCGCTGATGCTCAATGAATTCCGCGAGGGAACTTTTAAGCGCACGGTGCAGACGGTTAGTTATCTGCCGCACTTTATTTCGCTGGTCGTTACCTGCGGCATGATCATCAATTTTCTATCGCCGGCCAACGGCATCATCAATACACTCATCAAGGCGCTGGGCGGAAGCCCGGTCAACTTTCTTGGCCAGCCGCAATATTTCAGGACCGTATACGTAGCCTCGGGGGTTTGGCAGGAATTTGGCTGGAACTCCATCATCTATCTGGCAGCGCTGTCCGGTGTGGACCAGCAGCTGTATGAGGCGGCGCGCATCGACGGTGCGGGCCGGTGGAAGCAGATGGTGAATATCACGCTGCCTTCCATCCAAACCACAATCATTATCCTGCTGATCCTGAGCGTTGGCAACATCATGAGCGTTGGCTTTGAAAAAATTATTCTTTTATATAATACCAGCACCTATGAGACGGCGGATGTAATATCCACCTATGTGTACCGCATGGGCCTGCAGTCGCTGCAATACAGTTTTTCCGCCGCGGTAGGCATGTTCAATTCCGTGGTCAACATCCTCATGCTCATCATGGCCAACACGCTGTCCCGGCGGCTGACCGGCTCCAGCATCTGGTAGAAGGGAGGAAGATGATGCTTTCCAATATCCGCAAAATGACGCTGGGCGAAAGGACCGGCAAATGTGTGATGGCGCTTGTGCTTGTCTTTGCCGCCGTCATCGCGCTCTATCCCTTCCTGTACACGTTTGCCATGTCCATCAGTGCACCTGAACACGTGCTCAAGCGGGATGTTTATTTCTTTCCCAAGGGTATCGGGCTGGACGGCCTCAAGCTGGTATTTTCTAACCGGAACATTTGGTCTGCCTATGGGAACACCATTTTTTATACCGTAGCGGGCACACTGCTTAATCTGACCGTCACTGTGCTTATCGCTTATGCCATATCCAGGCATCAGTTTGTATTACGCAGGCAGCTTTCGCTTTTGATCACCTTCACCATGTTCTTTGGAGGCGGAATGATCCCACTCTTCCTTTTGATCTCCAACATGGGATTATACAACACGCGCTGGGCCGTGCTGCTGCCTTTTGCGGCCAGCGCCTGGAACATTATCATAGCGCGGAGCTTTTATGAACAGCTTCCCGAGAGCCTGGTGGAAAGCGCCAGGATCGACGGGGCCAATGACGTTGTAATCCTTCTGCGAGTGATCCTCCCCCTTTCGGGACCTATCCTGTCGGTGCTGACGCTGTATTACGCAGTAGGCCATTGGAACAGCTACTTCTGGCCGCTGGTGCTGCTTAACAACGCCAAACTGCAGCCGCTTCAAATATACCTGTACAAAATCCTGGTGCAGCTCAAGCAGGATGTCATGGGCGGCGTTCAGATCGGCATCAGCCGTACGGTGGCCTCGGAGCAGTATAAATATGCTTCCATCATCGTTTCCATTCTGCCGATCATCGTAGTGTACCCCTTTGTGCAAAGATACTTTACCAAAGGCGTTATGATCGGCGCAATCAAGGGATAAAAGCAGGAAGGCGAATATGCGCGCCTGTATAAGGAATAAGCCGCATGGTATAACCGGCAGGCTAAATTCCCATTAACTCCGCCACCATGGCGCGCACCGCCTTCGCGGCGTCTTGAACCGCCACCAGTTTTCTCACCGCCTTGTCCCGCGATACGATCTCCACTTCCCCGTTTAATTGGTTTCTGGGGCTTACGATCACGCGCAGCGGTATGCCGAACAAATCTGCCTCAGAGAACATCACGCCGGCGCTTACCGCACGGTCATCGTACAGCACCTCGATACCCCCCGCAGTAAGCGTCTCATACAAATCATCGGCGCAAGCCCGAACATCTTCTTGATCCGCACGGACGCAGCAAATCTCCACCTGCCAGGGCGCGACAGAAACCGGCCAGACAGGTCCGTTCCCATCGTGATGCATTTCGCAAACCGCTGCCGCCAGGCGCCCAATACCAATGCCATAACAGCCCATGAGGGGATTTAGCACGGTGCCGTCCGCAGCGTCATACGTCATGTTCATGGGCTTTGTGTATTTGTCGCCCAATTGGAATATGTTCCCCACCTCGATGCCGCGGGAGATGCGGATGCCCGCCTTACCGCACCTTGGGCAGATACCGCCCGTACGGATCTTCGAAAAGTCGCGGTACGTGATCTGCCCTACGTCGCGCTCCGGATAGAAGCCCGTGTAATGCGCATCCCGTTCGTTTGCACCGCATATAAGATCGCGCGCGCCGCTTAGCGAGCGGTCAAAAAGCACGATGGAATCCCGCGCGTTCAGGCCATAGGGGCCAATGAACCCGGCTGCAAGATCGTCGCTTTCTTCAATAGTGGCGGGGAAGATGTCTCCCCCAATAAAATTCGTAATCTTTGTCTCATTTGCTTCCATATCACCGCGCATAAACAAAATCACCAGCCTGCCATCCGCCTGCGACCTGTAGACCACCGCCTTGCAGGTCTTGTCAGGCGTGACGCCAAGGTATCCGCAAAGCTCGTCAATGGTCTTGATGCCGGGCGTAGATACCTTCCGCAGCCCGGTTTCCGTATCGCAGGCCGTATTATAAACGATGTTCTCCGCCGCCTCGACATTCGCGCAATAATCGCAGCTTTCGCAGATGGCGATGGAATCCTCACCAACAGGCGTCAGGTACATGAACTCATGGGATACGCTGCCACCCATCATACCCGAGTCTGCCGCCACAGAGACAACCGGCAGCCCCACGCGCTTAAAAATCCGCAGATATGCCTCATGACAGCGCCAGTAATATTCATCCAGATCGCTTTGCGATGTGTGAAATGAATACGCGTCCTTCATTGTGAATTCCCGCACGCGGATCAGCCCGCCCCTTGGGCGCGCCTCGTCGCGGAATTTCGTCTGTATCTGATAGATCATGAACGGATATCGCTGGTAGCTTGTTCCATACTCGCGCATGGCCTGCACGGCGGCCTCCTCGTGGGTCATGCCCAAGACCATGCTCTGGCCGTTCCGGTCCTCAAAGCGCAGCAGTTCCTTGCCAACACCCGCGAACCTGCCGGATTCTTCCCACAGCGATCCGGGCAGCGCCACAGGGAACAGAACCTCCTGCCCATCGATGGCGTCCATCTCCTCCCGGATAACCGCTTCGATTTTCCTGGTGATGCGCTTTAAAACCGGCAGCTGCGTGTAGATTCCGTTCGCAACATATTTCATGTACCCGCCCCGTACCATGAAAATGTGGCTGTCAATGACACAGTCGGACGGGGTCTGCTTGAACCGCTCGCCAACCAGTTTTGATACCTTCATCGCAATTCCTCCTCCATAAAAAAACGCCCCAAGTTTACACTTAGGGCGAATACATCTATCCGCGGTACCACCTAATTTCAGGCAACGCCTGCACTCACAGCGTCAAGTAAACGCTTTCCCCTTGTCGGCGGGATTCCCGGCAAACCTTTCGGAATATGATTCCATCGGTTCGCGGCTCAAAGATGGGTTCCGCTGTTTTCCGGCAAGGGCTTGCACCAACCGCCCTCTCTCTTAAGCCACAAATACGCGTACTATTTCTCATCACAGCCATTTTATTCTGTTGCCGATAGGATAGCAGAAACACGCGAAACAGTCAAGCACTTATGCACCTCAATAACAGGCAATGTTGCTGTCCGTCCGTTTTTCCGTGCCGCCTATCAGCGTGCCTTCACCAGTGCGCAAAATTATCTGACCGCGGCCGAAGGCGACGCTGTCCAGAGCCACCTCCACCTTATGCCCCCTGGCGGCAAGCTGCTTGGCGATCTCGCTGCTGAAGGAATCCTCCACCAGGAAACGGTTGTCCCGCATCCACTGCCAGCGTGGTGCGTCCAGCGCCTGCTGGGGATTCAGATGAAAATCGATCAGGTTCATGGCCACCTGCACATGGCCCTGGGGCTGCATGTAGCCTCCCATCACGCCAAAGGGGCCGACGGCCTGGCCATCCTTCATCAGGAAGCTCGGGATGATGGTATGGTACGATTTCTTGCGGGGCATGAGGCAGTTAGCATCCTTTTTGTCCAGGGAAAAATCGTGGCCTCTGTTTTGCAGGCTGATGCCCGTCCCGCGAACGACGATGCCGGAGCCGAAGCCCATGTAGTTGCTTTGAATATAGGAAACCATATTGCCCTCGCCGTCGGCCGCGCACAAGTAGACCGTGCCGCCTTTAGGCGGCGTGCCGGCCACAGGCGTTTTGGCTATCTCGCCGATCTCCCCCGCCCGGTAAGCGCCGTAGGAAGGCTGCAGGAGGTCATGGTAATCAAGGGCCATAGATCTGGGATCGGTCACATAATGAAGACCGTCCGCAAAGGCTAGCTTCATGGCTTCCCATTGCCTGTGGAAGGTATCGGCATCCTCCTTTTGCCTGAAGTCAAACTCCTTAAGGATGTTCAGCGCCATCAGCGCAACGATGCCCTGGCCGTTGGGAGGGATCTCGCAAACATCGTAGCCCTTGTAGTTTACCGAGATAGGCTCCACCCAGGAAACATCGTATTCCAAAAAATCTTCCTTTGAAAAGTATCCGCCAAATTCCCTGCTGTCCGCGATGATGCGGCCGGCCAGCTCGCCCTTGTAAAAATCCTCGGCAGCCGACGCGGCGATCTTATCCAGCGTATCTGCATGATTGGGCAGCCTGACGATACTCCCCGCAGAGGGCGGCTCTCCGGCGGGGGCAAATGTCCTGAACCACTCCGAAAACTCCGGCGCGGTATTCAAGGCGCTGTACCGGCCAAATGCCAGCTTCCACATCCTTGCCAGGTTGGGGGAAGCAGGGTAACCGAAACGGGCGTAATCAACGGCCGGGGCCAGAACGTCACAAAGGGGCACCCTGCCGAAACGCCCGTTCAGCGCAGCCCAGGCTTTCGGCGCGCCGGGCACCATGACCGGGGTCCAGCCATATACGGGCATCTTGCCGCCGGCCGGATTTTGAGCAAGCACCTTCTCCATGGAAATATCCCCGGGGGCCCAGCCGCTGCCGTTGAGGCCATACAGCTTCCGGTCCTTTTGGATCCATACCAGGGCAAAGGCATCGCTGCCGATGCCGTTGGCCGTCGGCTCCACCACGGTCAGCGCGGCCGCCGTGGCCACAGCGGCATCCACCGCATTGCCGCCTCTGCGCATAACTTCCAGCCCTGCGGCGGAAGCCTGGGGCGACGAGGCGGCCACCATGCCGCGGTTGGCGTACACGGGATACCGCATGGACGGGTAAGGAACAAAGGTGGGATCAAATATCATTGCGCTTCCTCCGGATCGGAATTTTTGCATTTAAGATGGCAGGCGGTGAAGTGGCCCGGTTCCATCTCCATAAGAGGCGGCTTCTTTTCCTTGCACACGTCCATGCAATGTATGCAGCGGGTGTGGAAAGGACAGCCTTTGGGCGGCCTGATCGCGCTGGGCACCTCCCCTTCCAGCGCCTTCTCCTCCTTGGCATCATCGCGCACCACGGGGCGCGGTACGGAAGCCAGAAGAGAAACCGTATAGGGATGAAGGGGATTGTGGAACAGCGTTTTGCTGTCGGCCAGTTCACAGACATTGCCAAGGTACATCACCAGGATGCGGTCGCAAAAATATTTGACAACGCCTAGGTCATGGGTGATAAACAGGTAGGTGAGCTGCTTCTCCCGGCTCAGGTGATTCAAAAGCTCCAGAATCTGCGCCTGCACCGAAACATCCAGCGCGGAAACCGATTCGTCCAGAACCATGAATTTAGGATCCAGGGCAATCGCCCTGGCAATTCCCACGCGCTGCTTCTGCCCGCCGCTCAGCGCATGGGGGTACGAATAATAATGATCGCGCTTTAGACCCACCTGTTCCAGGAGCGTCATCACTTTTTCCTTGCGTACCGCGGGTGCGAAATCCGTATTGATCACGAATACTTCTTCAATGGCTTTACCCACAGACTGCCGCGGGTCCAGGCTGGCCGCCGGATCCTGGAAGATCATCTGCATATCATGGCGCAGCGACCGCATCTCCCGGCCGGTAAGCTTCCCCAGATTGATCCCGGCTTCATAGTTGCGGTCAAGCTTTTTCTGGTACTCCGGGTCGAGACATAGCTCCGTGATGGATGAAATATATTTCCCCTTATACTCAAAGGCTGCCCTGCGAAAGCCCTGTGCCTTCTCCATGTGCGCCCTGGCATCGGCCTCATATCCGGCTATCTTTTTGGCAAATGCCTCATCGAAATGGCCTTCGGTATTGTTTTTTGCCTGCTCGGCTTGAGCGCGCGCACGGGCCTTGAAGGCTTCGTGGGCCAGGGTGACCTCCTGATGACTATTCAAAAACAGCTGCTGTATCTCTGGCAGCTTTGAGCTAGTGATCAGGGAACCAACCGTGCGGGAGCCTTCCCGAAGCTGGCGGGAGGCCTCCTTCCGGTATTCCTTCGATCTTGATTCCATTGCGGCCACATTATTTGCCTTAGCCTGTGTCCCCTTTGATTTTATAGCCTGTATCTCCCGGTCGATCTGCAACGACCGGTTATATGCATCCCGGGCCTTTTGCTGATAGATGGGCAGGTTTTCGATTTCTTTCCTCAGATACTTGGGCGCCATCTCCTCCGGTGCCACACCGTAGTAGATGCAAGCGCCGCTGGTCCCGGGATAGAGCTGCAGGATCACCCGGCCCAGCGTGGATTTCCCGCAGCCGGATTCGCCCACCACGCCAAATTTTTCACCGGCATACATGGTGAAGCTGATGTCTTCCAGCGCCTTGATACTCATGCCGTGCTTCAAAACAAAATGCTTCTTAAGCTTTTTCAGCTCCAAAATGGGCGTTTTTTCACTCATCTGCCATCCTCCTCCACCTTGTGGCAGCAAACAAAATGATCCGCCTCATACTCGATTTCCCTGGGCACCTCTTTTTTGCACCTTTCCCGCGCATACCTGCAGCGCGGATGGAACCTGCAGCCTGGAATATTTTCCGTCAGATTCGGAAAGGAACCGGGGATGGCCTGTATTTGAAAGTCATCGTCATCCACATTGGGGACGGCGTTCATAAGGCCGATGGTGTAGGGATGGCGCGGATGATTAAAGATGTCGGCCACCTTGCCCTCCTCCACCTTCCGCCCGGAATAGAGGATCACCACCCGGTCGGCAATCTCCGCCACCACGCCCAGATCATGGGTGATGAACAGGATGCCCGCATTGATCTCCTTTTTCAGGGATTTCAAAAGCAGCAGCACCTGCTTCTGGATCGTCACATCCAGCGCTGTGGTAGGCTCGTCGGCAATCAGCAGGCTGGGCTTTACGGTGAGTACCATGGCGATCATGATCCGCTGGCGCAATCCCCCGCTCAGCTGGAAAGGGAACTGGCGCATGCGTTCTTCCGGGTTGGCGATGCCCACCCGCTCCAAATACTTCACCGCCAGCTTGCGCGCTTCCTGCTTGCCTATCCCTTTATGGTGGCGCAGCCCTTCGGTGAGCTGGTAGCCAATGGTCAGCAGCGGATTCAAGGCAGTCATAGGCTCCTGAAAAATCATGCCCATCTTCCTGCCCCGCGCCGTGTTACGCTGCTTTTTGGTCATGCCGGTCAGCTCCATGCCGTCCAGCCGGATGCTGCCGGATATAACCTTTCCATTGAGGGGCAGAAGATCCATGACGGCCAGGGTGCTTACGCTCTTGCCGCATCCGCTTTCGCCGACCATACACAGCGTTTCGCCCCGGCCGATATCAAAGGAGATGCCGCGAAGCACCTGATAATCCTTCTGCCCGATTCTAAACGTTGTGATCAGATCTTTGACCTCAAGGACCTTCTCCATGCCTGCGGCCCGCCTTCCTTTGAATGCAAGCCGCGGACAGGCTATTGCTGCCTGCCCGAGGCTCACGTTTTTCATGTTATTTGATGGTAATGTCTTTAAGATAGAACGTACCGTCCACGCCGCGCATAACTCCTTCGTACGCATTGTTGAATGCGAACAGGTTTACCGCGTTATACACAGGCACCGCATACGCTTCGTCCAGCAGAAGTTTGTTGGCGGCTTCCAGCTTTTCGATACGCACGGCCGTATCGGAGGTTGTCTTGCCTTCCAGGACGAGCTTGTCAAAGTCAGCATTGCCGATCCTGGCGCGCTGGCTGCTCTTTACGGATTCCCAGTTGGGCTCCATCAGCTCGGTGCCGTCGCGGGTCACGTTGGACCAGGCGGCCAGGGAGATGTCGAAACGGTCGTCCAATTTGCTTTCCGTGAGCCAGGCAGACCAGTCGATGGTTTCGATCTGAACGTTGTTCAGGCCCGCTTCCTGCAGGTTGGACTGGAAGTATTCACCCAGGGGCGTGTATACCGGCGTGCTGGGAACAAGGAACTTGATGGGTTCGTTGGCCCAGCCGTTCTTCGTGATGATTTCCTTGGCGCCTTCAGGATCATAGGGATAGCCGAAGCCTTCGGCAGCTTCCGTATAGCCGAATACGTTGGGGCCGATGATGCTGGCGGAGTGGGAAGCATAGCCTTCCATGACGAAGTCGGTGTAGCCCTGGGTATCCAGCGCCTTTGCGATGGCGATGCGGAAGTCCTTGTTGCCCATGATCGGGTTCACATAGGATGTGGGGCGGAGCATGACATATACGACCTGGGCGGCCGGAGACGTCATGAAGGTTACGTTGGGCATGGCCTGCACCCTGGGGATCTGCTGCACGGACACGTTGGGCATGAAATCGGCCTCGCCGTTTTCCAGCCGGGCGATGGCGGTGGATTCCTCGGCAATGATGGTCATGGTCACATTTTTGACGGCCGGAGCGCCGCCCCAGTATTCTTCATTGGCCATGAGAACCACATTGGAGCCGGAAACGGAGCTGACGAACTTGTAGGGGCCGGTGCCGACAGGAGCGATCATCAGGTCCTGTTTGGCCTGTGCCGTGGGGGAGACGATGGCGGAGTTGGTGTGGGCCAGCTTGGCCAGCAGCACGCCGTCTTCATAGCTCAAATTCAGGCGGATGGTGTACTCATCCAGCACATCCATGGTATCAATGGAGGCGACGATGGAGGCGCGGGCGGAACCGAAGTCTGGATCCTTGATGAGGCTGAAAGTATACTTCACGGCCTCGGCGTTGAAGGGCGTGCCGTCATGGAACTTCACGCCTTCCCGCAGCTTGATGGTAGCGGACTTGCCGTCTTCGCTGAATTCGGGCAGCGATTCGGCCAGCAGGCAGATATAGCTGCCGTCGGGCCCGATGCGGTACAGGGTTTCATAGATTTGGGCGTTCACATACGTAGAGACGGCATCATTGGTGCGCAGCGGGTCAAAGCCGGTGAACGGAGCGGTCAGGGCCACATTGAACATTTTGTCTGCGGAAGCGGCAAACGCCATGTTGCCCAAGGACAGAGCGGCGAACATAGCCAGTGCCAGAACCAGGGTCAGCGTTTTCTTCAGGTGCGTTCTGTTCATTCTCAATACTCCTTGCCCATTATATTATTACAACCTTCCCGCCCGAACGGTAGGATGCAACGCATAAGGATCAGTCCTTCAGGCTGGGATCCAGAATGTCGCGAAGCTTGTCGCCCAGCACATTGAAGCAGATAATGGTGATCATCACCGCCACGCCGGGGATGATGATCAGGCTGGCGCGCTTCCACATATACTCTTTCGCTGCGGCGATCATCCCGCCCCATTCCGGCGCGGGCGGCGGCACGCCCATGCCCAGGTAGCTTAATGTGGATATGGAGATGATGGATGTCGCCATGCGCATGGTGGCGATAACGATGATCAGGGGCAGGCAGTTTTTCAGGATATGGGCAAACAGGATCCTCGCGTTACTGGCCCCCACCGACCGTATGGCGGTTATATAATCTTCCTCCTTGATTTGAAGCACCCTGCCGCGGACCATGCGCGCAAAGTTGGGGATGGACCAAATGCTGATGGCCAGCGCGGCATTGAATGTGCTGGCGCCCAGCATGGCGATGATCAGCATGGCCAGCAGAATGCCGGGAAAAGTGAACAAAAGATCCATAAAGCGCATGATGATATTGTCCAGACGCCTGTAATATCCGGCCAGCAGGCCGAGAATGACCCCTACCACCGAACCCATCGCCGTGGAGATGAAGCCCACAGCCAATGAGATGCGCCCGCCCCATAGCAGGCGGGAAAACACATCCCTGCCCAGATGGTCGGTACCGAAAATGTGTCCCGGCACATAGCTTGCGGCCACTTTGGGATCAGTGCTGTACCTGGCCCAGATGCCCGGAGCAAGCTTCGCGCGGACATTGGTCTGTTCAGGATCGAAGGGCGCAATCAGGGGGGCAAGCGCAACCAACAGGATTTCTATAAAAAGCACCACAAAACAAACCGTTGCCAGCTTGTTTTTCAAAAGCTTGAACATTGCCACTTTAAAAGGATTGGTACGCCCGATTTCCATCCCAAGGCCTCCTTCCCTTTGCCTTAACGCTTATTCATACTTGATCCTGGGATCGATCAGGCAATAGATGATGTCAACCGCCAGATTCACCAGGATAAACATGGTGGCGATGATCAGCACCGTGCTTTGCACCACCTGATAGTTTCTGGTGTTGATGGCGTTGATCAGATAAGTGCCGATGCCGTTGACCACAAACACCTGCTCCGTAATGATGGCGCCGCCCAGCAGCGCGCCAAAGCTGGTGCCGAACTGTGTGATCAGCGGTATCAATGCATTTCTAAGCGCGTGGACAAACACAACGGTCCGCTTAGGCAGGCCTTTCGATTTCGCCGTTCTTATGTAGTCGGACTGCAGCACATCCAGCATGGCCGACCGCCCGATGCGGGTAAAGCTGGCGATGGTGGCGGTAGACAGCGCAACGGACGGCAGGACCGCCTGCTTGAATCCGACAGGTGTCCAAAAAGGTTCGGTCATGCCGCCGGAGGGCAGCCATCTTAATGCGACGGAAAACAGGTAGACAAGCATGGTTCCAAGCCAGAAGTTGGGAATGGATATTCCCGCCAGAGCGCCGGTGGTGATTACATTGTCAATCAGGGTATCCTTGCGCAGCGCCGTGATGATGCCCGCGGGAATGCCCACCAGTATGGAGAGGATGATGCTTGCGCAAGCAAGGTTCAGCGTGTTTGGCAAGCGGACCATGATTTCCTGCAATATGGGCTGACGTGTTGTGTACGACATGCCAAGGTTCAAGGTAAGCAGGTTCTTCAAATAGATCCCATACTGAACCAGAAACGGTTTGTCCAGTCCCAGGCTCACACGGACATGCTCTATATCCTCCGGCGTCGCGCTGGCCCCGGCCACCATAGCCGCAGGATCGCCCGGTGCAATGTACAGGCTGGCAAAAACAATAAATGTCATGCCCAGGAGCAACAGGATCATCAGCAGGATTCTCATCCCGATATATTTCGTCTCGCCAATCCTCTCCTGTATAAATATATATGGTCCTGAGGCTCATTGGATACAATAAATGCATGATCATCTTTGAACGACTGCATAAATCACATATATCATAACACCCAAAGGCGAAAGTTTCAATGAACATTTGACAAAATGCATGTTCCAGGTTATGATGATTCAAGTTATAATGGCTATTTATGCGTTGCTTATACATGCATCATAAGGCAGGTGGGAATTTGAACATTTATCTGGATCTTTTTCTTACATTTTCGAGAATCGGCGGTCTTACCTTTGGCGGCGGGTATGCCATGCTGCCCATGCTGCAAAAAGAAGTGGTGGAAAAACGCAATTGGGTCAGCGAGGCGGAGGTCATGGACTACTATGCCATTGGCCAATGCATGCCGGGGATCATTGCCGTAAATACGTCGCTTTTTATCGGGAACAAGGTGAAAGGTGTCCTTGGCAGCATTGCGGCTGGGCTTGGCGTGGTGTTCCCTTCCCTGGTGATCATTATGCTCATTGCCGCATTCATCAGCAACTTTGCAGATTTGCCGGCGGTACAGCATGCATTTGCGGGTATCAGGGTCTGTGTGTTTGTATTGATCGTCAACGCCATTTTGAAACTGCGCAAAGGCGCCCTGATCGACTGGATCACCATTGGCATTTTCGCGGCAGTCCTCCTGCTATCCATTTTTACCGATCTGAATCCTATCTATCTCATCATTGCCGCCGGCCTGATCGGCGTATTATCCAAAGGCGGAAAGGCGGCGCTGAAAAAGTGATCTATCTTCAACTGTTTTATGAATTCTTCAAGACCGGATTGTTTGCCATAGGCGGTGGTCTGGCCACCATGCCGTTTCTGGAAAAAATTTCCGAGGCCACGGGGTGGTTCACCAAGCTGGATCTTGCGAATATGATCGCCATCTCCGAATCCACGCCTGGCCCCATCGGCATCAATATGGCGACGTATGCCGGCTTTACATCGGCCGGGATACTTGGTTCCATTATCGCCACAATGGGCGAGGTATTGCCCTCCTTCATCATTGTGCTGATCGTCGCACGCTTTTTGCGGTCCTTCAGCGAAAACCTGACCGTTAAATCTGTTTTCTACGGTCTTCGCCCCGCATCCGTCGGTTTGATTACCGCGGCAGGGTACAGCGTGCTGAAGATAGCGCTGCTGAATACGGAGCTGTTTGGTTTAAGCGGCAGCCTGCTGGACCTGTTCCAATGGAAAAGCCTGCTGCTGGCGGCAGCCATCTATCTTGTCATTAAAAAGTGGAAGCCGCACCCGGTGGTCTCCATCGCCATCTCTGCCGTAGCCGGAATCATATTTCAATTTTGAATGAGTACTGCATGGAACGGAAATACTGAACGTGAAGAAAAGGAGGATGATACGATGGAGGATGGACCCGGAGATCTTGACAGCATCAAAGGCGAATTGCCCATAGGTCTCGGCATGCGCCTGATGCAGGACCGGACCGCCATGGACCGGTATACAGCTTTACCCGATGCAGAGAAAAAGCGTATTCTAAGCTATGTGGAGGGCGGCTCAACCGGCGACGATGCAGAGGAACGTGTTGCCAACACCGTCAAAAGCCTCCATGACGGCACCCCCGTGATGAACATGGGGCAGCAGCCGCCAGCATTTAAAAACCAACCACCCAAAGTATAAGCATATCCCGGTAAAGAATATACTCCCATTCAAACCTGATGCTATGCGCAAAGACTAAATAGGTTTGGCAACATAAATAAAAGATGGCTCCTGAAGCCGTCGGACATTGATATGCTCCCCTTAAAGTAGACAGTGAAAATAAAAAACACTGACTACAGAAAGGGGAGTATATTTATGCTGCAGAAAAGTATTTATCTTGATAGCAAAATAGGAAAAGCGTCAAGGATTTCCCCAAGCTATACTTATAACACCTAGCGGAAGGAGGTGGTATGATGGAATATGAAGCAACGATTCAATCGGTTCTGGATGATATTGATCGTAGAATCACAGAAAACATCCGAGTTGATGAATTAGCGCGCGCGGCGAATTATTCCACTTGCCACTTCTGCCGGGTATTCGTGGCTCTGACCGGGACGCCGGTCATGAACTATGTGACCCGACGCAAGCTGGAATATGCGCTGTACGATTTGTCGCAGGGCAAGCGAATCATCGATGTAGCAATGGACTACGGGTTTGATACTCATGCGGGATTTACAAAAGCATTCAAGAAATGCTACGGCTTTCTGCCGTCATTGTGCCATTTGCACATTGTTGCAAAATCGCCCGAAAAAGCGACTGTCAGCAGCGTAAAACGAAAACATGGAGGATTCAATATGACTCCCTATATCATTGTAATGACGCCGTTTACCGTGGCAGGTCGTACACTTCAGCAAAAATCGCTGAACGTGAAACATCATGCTGATATTCCCGCCTTCTGTTATTCGGATGAACATGAGGTTGGCAGCGAGAACTTGCTGACTGACACAAGTAAGCTTTTCATTAAATCCGATACAATCAAACATTGCGAAATCAGCATGTGTTATGATGTTGACCCAATCAGTGGAGAGTTTACCTATTTTCTCGGCAGAGGTGTTTTTCACCCGGACGATATGCAAAACATATTGCCGGACATGGTGAGTGTTGAAATCAACGGGTTGTACGCCATATTTTCAACACCGCCAGTGCCGTTTGAACAACATGACCGTTACGCTCAGGTCATACAGGACACATGGAATGACATCCTTACAAAATGGCTTCCGAACGCCGAGTTTGAGTATGATGAAACCCGCAAAGATTTTGAGTATTACGACTACCGTGACCACGGGCACTATTTTGATAACAAACGTCAGATGGACATCTGTATCCCCATTCGTCAACGTGAAGAAGCGAAACAGAAATCCCAAGAAAAAGGCAGAATCCTATGGGAGAAAGAAGTGAAACGGAGAGCACAAAGAGACCAATCATTGTAAAGTATAAGAGGGCCATTTGAGCCCTCTTTTGCTTTTATCCATGTAGGGGCATACTCTGATCTTGCACAAAAACAAGGAAGATCGTAATTTTCAATTTCTCCCGCCGATATATAAAGTGTCTATACTTTTTTAAAGGGAGGACTAGCAATGGTCTGGAAAGAGAAATACAAGATCGGCGTGCCGGTTATTGATGAGCAGCATGAAGAATTGTTCCGACGCGTCACCGATTTTCTGGAGACGCTAAGGTCTGTCGGGGAATGGGCGCAGAAGGTATCAAAAGTCAATGAAACATTGTCTTTTATGAAAGATTATGTGGTTGTGCATTTCAGGGATGAAGAAGCCTATCAGGCGAGCATCGGTTATCCGGACCTATTAAGCCACCGTGCCGTTCATAAGGTTATGGTGAACTATGTTGTATCCTTTGCGGAGGAATATGAAAAGCAAGGCTATCAGGAGGCGCTTGTGCAGCAGTTTGCCGGGAAATTATTAGCCTGGCTTATCAACCATGTGGTAGCCACAGATCAGAAAATTGCTGCATACAAGCAGGGAGGGGCTATACAATGAGCAATGCATTATACCCTTCCTTCTCCAAAGCTACCTGCGAAGTGTTCAAACTGATGCTGGACCTTGACGCTTCTGCCGGCGACCCACATACACTTTTAAACATTCATGAGGCTAAAGACGACATAAAAGTGACGGTGGAAATCACAGGCGATCTCACAGGGGATATCTATTACCGCTTTCCCAGGGAAACAACGCTGAAAATGGTCAATATCATGAGCGGCATGGAATTTGACCAGGTGGATGAGTTCGTCACCTCCGCCCTGGGTGAAATCGCAAATATTATCAGCGGCAACGCCATGACCACCTTGTCCGAGCAAAACGTATCGTGCGATATACTTCCGCCGCGCTTCCTCTGCGGAGAAGAGTCGCTTCCACAGCAAGTTTTTCAGGATATGACAGTTATTGATGTGAATACGTATATTGGCGATGTATCTTTGGGCATTCATGTGAATCCAAAAGACTGACCTGGCTTAAATTGTATATGCTGTAAGCCAAAACAAGGGACTGTCCTACGAGAGGACGGTCCCTTGTTAGCATGGGTAAATTCAGTTCATTACGCCTTCATTTTAAACTGATTTTTGCAACGGCCGCAGGTGACCGTAACCTCCCCCACTTGATGGGGCAGGCGCAGCCAGCTATGGCAGTTGGGGCATTTGAAGTATTTATATTCCTTGCGGTTTTGGCGCCGAACAGCCGCCTGGCTCCATCCGGTCTTCAACCTGTTCAGAACACTTAAATAACGTATGTTCTCAGACCGGCGCTTTTCAGTATTTTTTGAAAACATCCGGTAAATGACAAAGAAATAAGCAGCCAGGCCCAAATAATTGATCAGCGGTATGTTTGCAAAGCTTCCAATGATGTACAGCGCGAATCCGCCCCACAAAAGCACCTTGGAAAGCTCATCCCCGCCATAGCGCCCATTCATAAAGGACCGGATTGTCTGTTTCACCTTTTCCCAAAATGGCATGATGATTCAACCCTTCCTATTTGTTACTTAATACCCTATCACGCAGGGGCAAAAGCGCATGCCATTACAAAAGCAGTTGCATAGAATATTGGCCAAGCACAGCGAAAGGCAGGGATTGCGGCAAAGCTGCCCCGGAAAACCAAAGCTCTGCCCTGTCTGCCGGTAGCCGAACCCGCCGGCTTGAAGGCGGGCAAGCCAGTTTTGATACTCCGCGTTACCGGGCTCCATATGTACTGCAGTGCGGGCGTCGTTCATGGCCGCAATCCGGTTTCCCAGCCCCAGGTTGGCGCAGGAGCTCCAATAATACCAGGAGGCGGTGCGGTTGTTCATTTCACCGAGCATTGCAAGCGCATCCTGGTACCGCCTTTCCTCCACCGCCTCTTTTACCCTTGCAAACCTGGGCTCATCAGCATCGCCATAGCTTTCCTGCCCGCTGTTGCCACCCCGCTGCGCAAACCCTCCGCCAAACATTTCCCAAAAATCATTGAAATCAAAATCTCCGTATCCGCCGTAGCCCTGCTGCCCTTGACCTGCGTTCCCAAAGGGGCTGCCGCCCGCATACGGGGAGGACTGCCCGCCGTACCCCGCGTCCTGCTGACCGCCGCTCTTCTTTTGCTTAATGAGCAGCGTGTAAGCTTCGTTGATTTCCCTCATTTTTGCCTCGGCCGTGGGCGATCCGCCGTTGAGGTCGGGATGATATTTTTTGGCCAGTTTGCGGTAAGCCGCCTTGATCTCTTCCTCAGAGGCACTTGGGCTTACGTTCAGCACCTCATAGGGATCAGCGTTCATGCATTCGTCTCCGTTTCCGTAAGTTTATCCTTTAATTTTCGCTTGTTTTTCTGCTGGATTTGTTCATAGCGTGTCCATATGCCAGAATACAGGATATTGCGCAAAATATCTACATCCTTTTCAAGAGGCAGAATTTCAAAAGCCCCGGTACACTCCGAAATCAGCATGGAAAGGCTGTCCTTCAGGGTTAATTCATACTGATCCTTGTCCTTCATTCCGATCAGCGGATTAAAGCGCTTTTTCCGAATATCGGCCGGCAGGTCTTCATAAGCATCCATCAGGTAGACAAAGCGCCCGATGGCTCCGCCGATGATGCGCAGCGTCCCCGCCCAATAATCCTTGCGCATAGCATATATCTCCCCCAGCATATGCGCAGTCAGATTGGCGAGGCAGTCAACACCGGCGATGTTTTCCTTTTCCAGCTCGCTGATATGCGATAGCGTTTGGGCGATTGTTTCGCATTTTTCAGGATACAGCGCCTTCGCCTTAAGGTAAGCGCTTTGAAGCAGCTTGGCCTGCGCAAGCCCAGCAGCGCTGTGATCGTCCGCCCAATTGTCCATGCATTTGTGATAAGCCAGGACAATGTTCATATCCGCGGCATACTCGCTGAACTCCGTTTGAATGAACGTTTGCTTTTTGGCGGGGTGGAATACACAATGGCCATCGGATACCATTTCTTCCGGCTCGTACAGGGAATTGAGCAGTATGGAAAGAAACGTCATGTCATTGCTTAAGGTAATTCGCCCTTTGTTGCCGTACCTCTGCTTTAAGGTGCGGCACAGGCCGCAGTAGATGCCCTGGTAGCGCTCCAGTGCGGATTTTTGCAAAGTGCCAGGATCAATGGTAACATATCCGAACACCGTGCGTCCCTCCTTCGCACATTATTTGGGCTGTTCCCCGTCATCGCTCTTATCTTGGGTGTAATCCGCGTCCATCGCGCCGTCCGGCGGCATATCCTCCGCTTTATGAAAAGGTCCGTGCCCGGCCATATTCAGTGCCTGCTCAAGCTCCCCGCTGGCCTGCTTTATCTCCGCGGCGTCCTTTGCGTCCAGCGCTTTTTTCACACGGTCCGCCAGGACGGTAATTTTATCCCTATCCTGGCCCTTCATTCTTTTGGCGGAAGATTTCGCTTCGTAAACCATTTGCTCGGCCCGGTTGTTCAGTTCCGCCTGTTCTTTGCGCTTTGCGTCCTCGGCGGCATATTTTTCCGCGTCCCTTATTGCCCGGTCGATTTCCTCGCTGCTCATGTTTGTGCTGTTGGTTAGTGTGATCTCCTGATGCTTTTGGGTTCCAAGATCCTTGGCGGCCACATGGACAATGCCGCTTACGTCTATGGAAAAAGTGACCTCGATTTGCGGAATTCCCCGCATGGCCCTCCTGATGCCCGTCAGCCTGAATTTTCCAAGGGTTTTATTCTGGGAAGCGGCTTGCCGTTCCCCTTGCAGCACATGGATTTCCACCGTCGTCTGAAAATTGGCGGCGGTTGTAAAGACCTGGCTTCTTTGCACAGGCAGCGTGGTATTTCGGTCGATAATCCTTGAAAAAACATCCCCCATGGTTTCAATGCCAAGGGACAGCGGCGTAACATCCACCAAAAGAAGACCTGTGACCTCGCCTTTGAGTACGGCGCCCTGAATCGCTGCGCCTACCGCCACGCATTCGTCGGGGTTGATGCCCCTGCTGGGCTCATACCCCGTATATTCCTTAACAGCCGCCTGCACCGCAGGTATGCGCGTGGAGCCCCCTACCAGCAGAACTTTGCCAAGATCCTTTGGCGAAAGCCCGGCGTCCGACATGGCCTGCTTCATGGGACCCATGGTGGCCTCCACCAAATGGCGGGTAAGGTCGTTGAATTTAGCCCGGGTGAATGTCAACTCCAGATGCCTGGCCCCGTCCCTCCCTGACGCAAGAAAGGGCAGGTTGATCCCGGTGCTCATCGCCGTGCTGAGCTCGATCTTGGCTTTTTCCGCAGCCTCGCGTATGCGCTGCATGGCGTTAAGGTCTTTACCTATATCGATGCCGCTCGATTTTCTAAACTCGGCGATCAAATAATCGGTTACGCATTCGTCAAAATCATCGCCTCCCAGGCGGTTGTTGCCTGCGGTGGACAAAACCTCGATCACGTCCTGGTTGATTTCCAGCACGGATACATCGAATGTGCCGCCGCCCAGGTCATAGACCATGATCTTCTGCGCCTGTTCCTTATCGATACCGTACGCCAGGGCTGCGGCCGTCGGCTCATTGATAATGCGAAGCACGTTCAAACCAGCGATTTTGCCGGCATCCTTGGTTGCCTGCCGCTGGCTGTCACTGAAATAGGCGGGAACGGTAATCACCGCATCCTTTACTTCTTCTCCCAGATATGATTGCGCATCCGCCTTGAGCTTTTGCAGAATAATCGCCGATATTTCCTGGGGCGTATATTCTTTGCCATCTATTTTGACATGATGGTCGGAGCCCATCTGCCGCTTGATGGAGGACACGGTGCGGCTGCCATTCATCACGGCCTGCCGTTTGGCGATCTGGCCTACGGCCCGTTCTCCATCCTTTAAAAAACCTACTACGGACGGCGTTGTCCGCCCGCCTTCCGAATTGGGGATCACCACCGCTTCGCCGCCTTCCATATACGCCACGCAGCTGTTGGTCGTCCCCAAATCAATGCCGATAACCTTTGCCATATTATTTCCCCCGATTGATATTCCTTATCGTTTTTTCCATGATTCGGGATCAGTATACATGCAAATTATGAACTGAATATAAATTATCCAACAATGATTCGTATACACAAGAAGGCTAATGGCTTTCAAAAGGAACAATTGAAAAAGGTGCCTTGATAAAACAGGCACCCGCGGATACTATAAACGATGTTTACAGGGATATTTCACGGTGCTTAAGCGCCGAATCGTAAATAGCCTGCATCATCCGGGCGGTCACGATGACGGAATCGATGTGGGAAGGCAGCTTTTCCCCGGTCTTTATACAGCGCAGGAAGGCATTGATCTCATTTTCAAAGTGGTTGCGTGCTTTTATTTTCGGCGTGTAGGAGATCAGCGCCCCGTTTTCAACGCCATATACCGTGAAGTCGGAGCCGTAATGCAGGCGGATGCCGGCCTTATCGCCCATGAAATCAATGAACATTTCCTCCTGGCCGATGTTCTGCGCCCAGGCACCGTTTAATGTGATGACGGCTTTTTCGGTGCGGATCAAGCCGGCCACGGAATCATCCACATCATATACGCCCGTGTAATCCGGCGGTCCCGCCCACATATCCGTGTACACATACTCTTTCATGTCCTTGCCCAGGCGGCAGAAGGTTTCGCCTGAAACGGTTTTCACCTGGGGATCACCCAGGCAGTACATGACGATATCCAGAAAGTGAACGCCCCAGTCGATCAGCGCGCCGCCCCCTGCAATCGCCTTGGTGGTAAACGCGCCGCCCAGGCCGGGGATAGAACGGTGGGCCCGGAAGCTGACATACACATGGAAAACGTCCCCCAACCGGCCGGAATCGATGTATGTTTTGATCAGGTTCACATTGTCGTTGAAGCGGTTGACGACACCGATGTTCAGGATTTTTCCGGTCTCATGCTGGACTTCCTGCATTTGAAGCGCTTCAGGATAGGTACGCGCCGCAGGCTTTTCGCAAAGCACATGCTTTTGCGCCCGCAGCGCGTCGATGGCGACGGCGGCATGCACATTGTTGGGCGTGCAAACGGAAACGGCTTCCACTTCCGAATCACTTAAGACCTCCCGGTAATCCGTGACGGCCTTTCCGCAGCCGTACTTTTCCACCGCAGCAAGAGCACGGTCCGGCAAAATATCGCAAAAGTACTTGATTTCCGCATCAGGATTCTTCAAATAAGCGGGGATGTGGGCCGCATTCGCAATGGTGCCGCAGCCGATGATGCCAATTTTCATATGGTTTCTTCCTTTCATTTGTATATGCATACGCTTTACGTGCAATATTCCATTTGCATGCCTTTTCACCCTGCAATAATCATAACAGATTTTCGTCCTGTAATCAAAAGTATCCGTAATCCTCCGGCCAATCCTATAAACGAATAATACCAACTCATGGCGGAAGAATAATGCTCATACCAATTGAAGTTGGAAATTTCAATAAAACTTGCGGGAAATATTCCCCTGCCACAAGGCGTGCGAGCAAAGGCGTAGCAGCGTTACATCGAGCGAGCACAACATAGTGGCAGGGGAAAAGAGCCACAAGTTATTGGAATCGGAAATTGAAATTGGTATGAATAACTTTGGGGAGGAAGCAAAACTGAGTTCTGCCATGGAGAAAAGCAATTCTGATGAAAGAAACATCATCCGGCTGGGCATCGACGTCGGCTCAACAACCATAAAGCTTGCCGTTCTTGACCGTGACGACACATTGGTAGACAGCAGATATTGCAGGCATTATGCCGATCTTCTAACAACGCTTCAAAAACTCATTTCTGAATTGCATAATAAATTTGGGAATACTCCCGTGACCGTAAGCGTTACCGGGTCGGGAGGCCTTTCCGTTTCCCCAAGGCTGAACCTGCCCTTTGTTCAGGAAGTTATAGCAGGAAGCAAAGCCATTGAACGGTTTAACCCGGATGTGAAAACGATCATTGAACTGGGCGGCGAGGACGCCAAATTAACCTTTTTGGATAATGGCGCTGACCAGAGGATGAATGGAATCTGTGCGGGCGGAACAGGCGCGTTTATCGACCAGATGGCAGCTCTTTTGAAAACCGATGCTGCCGGGCTGAATGGGCTGGCCGGGAAATCCGGAACGGTCTATCCCATTGCCGCCAGGTGCGGCGTATTCGCCAAAACAGATATTCAGGCGCTTTTAAACGACGGAGCCCGGAAAGAGGATATCGCTGCCTCCATCTTTCAGGCGGTGGTCCACCAATTAATCGGCGGGCTGGCCTGCGGAAGGAAAATTCAGGGAAAGGTGGCCTTCCTCGGCGGACCTTTGCATTTTCTGCCGCAGCTAAGGATAAGATTCCAAAAAACTTTGGGTCTAAGCGATGATGAAATGACCGTTCCTGAAAATGCGGAAGTTTACATGGCCATTGGAGCCGCACTTTGCGCTGGCAAGCAGGAAGGCAAACAGGCAAACGATAAGGAACTTACAATCCATCAGCTGCTTGAAAGAATCCAATCCGGCCTTGGTATCCAAGGCAAAACGGCCCGCCTTGAAAAGTTGTTTGAAAGCGAAGGCGAATACCATCGCTTTCTGGAAAGGCATGCATCCCATCAGGTGAAAAGAAAGCCGCTCATGACCCATCGGGGAAAGTGCTTTCTGGGCCTTGATATTGGTTCGACCACATGCAAAGCCGCTCTTATCGATGAAGAAGGCGCCCTCCTTTTTTCCTATTATGGAAACAATGACGGAAGCCCGCTCAGGTCAGCTGTAACAATGCTTCGGGAGATATACGCACGCCTTCCCGCACAGGCGGAAATCGCATACGCTGCCGTCACAGGCTATGGGGAAAATCTGATCAGGGCAGCGCTTACCTGTGACATGGGGGAAGTGGAGACCGTTGCCCACCTTAACGCCTCTGAGCATTTTTTGCCAGGTGTGGAGCTGATACTGGATATCGGCGGGCAGGACATGAAATGCATCAAGGTGCACAATGGGATGATCAGTAGCGTACTGCTGAACGAAGCATGCTCCTCCGGCTGCGGTTCCTTTATTGAAACATTCGCAAAATCGATGGATATGACCATCGAAGATTTTGTTTCAAAAGCCATAGACGCCTCCTCACCCGTTGATCTGGGCTCGCGCTGTACGGTATTCATGAATTCCAGGGTCAAGCAGGCACAAAAGGAAGGCATACCGGTGGGAGACATATCCGCCGGGCTTTGCTATTCCGTTGTCAAAAACGCGCTTTATAAAGTGATGAAGATTAAGAACCCTTCCGAATTGGGCGAACAGGTTATGGTGCAGGGCGGAACGTTCCTGAACGACGCCGTACTGCGCAGCCTGGAGCTGACTTTGGGAAAAGAAGTTGTAAGGCCGGACATCGCAGGGTACATGGGCGCATTTGGGGCTGCTCTGCTGGCGAAAAAAGCCTGGAAAACGGGAATGAAGTCAACGTTGATTTCCGCTGCACAATTGGACGCTTTCACCATGGAAACGAAGACAACCAGATGCCAAGGGTGCGTGAACAGTTGTTTGCTGACTGTAAACACTTTTAGCGATGGGAGAAAATATGTTACAGGCAACCGTTGCGAAAAGGGTGCGGGCATCGAAAGGCCAAATCCCGTTCCCAATTTGTTTGAGTATAAATACAGGAGGCTTTTTGATTACAGGCCTCTGGCTTTGGAAAAAGCGCCCCGTGGAGTGATCGGCATACCGCGGGTTCTCAACATGTACGAAAACTATCCCTTCTGGTTCACTCTTTTTACAGTGCTGGGTTTCCGGGTAGTGCTGTCCCCTCAATCAAGCCGTAAACTGTACGAAAGCGGGATGGATACCGTTTCGTCCGACACGGCCTGCTACCCTGCAAAGCTCGTCCATGGCCATATTCTTGCGCTGATAGGGCAGAACATAAGTCACATTTTTTATCCCTGCATTCCCAAGGAACATGCATTAGTCAGCGGCGCCGACAATCATTATAACTGCCCGATGGTGATTTCCTATCCGGAAGTTATCCGCGCAAATATGGATGTACTTCATGAAAACGAAGTGCGCTTCCACCAGCCGTTTTTGCCTTATGATAATAAAAACGGGCTAACGCAAAGGCTTTTTGAAGAGTTCCAAGAATTAGGCCTTACGATAGGGGAGGTAAAGCATGCAGTAGACCTTGCCTTAACGGAAGACCAAAGGTTCAAGGCGGATGTTCAGGAAAAAGGCGAGGAAACGCTAAAGTGGCTCAAAGAAACGGGAAATCATGGCATTGTTCTATCGGGCAGGCCGTATCACCTGGATCCGGAGGTGAACCATGGCATTCCGAATTTACTGACGTCTTTGGGCATGGCCGTTTTAACCGAGGATTCCGTGGCGCATCTTGGCCATGCGGAGCGGCCCTTGCGCGTTCGCGATCAATGGATGTATCACTCCCGGCTTTACGAGGCAGCGGATTTTGTATCAAGGCAGGAAAATCTTGAATTGGTGCAGCTGAATTCCTTTGGCTGCGGCCCTGATTCCATCGCGTCCGACCAGGCGCAGGAAATATTGGAGCGGCGAAACAAAACCTATACCATGATCAAGATCGATGAGGCCTGCAACCTGGGCGCTGTAAGGATACGCCTAAGATCCCTGATTGCCGCAATGGAATCAAGAAAAACCGGCTTATCGCACGAGGCATCCGCTATGCCGCTATTTACCGCGCCGCCCATCTTCACTAAAGAGATGCGCGGCAGGTATACCATTATTGCCCCGCAGATGGCGCCGATCCATTTTGAACTGATCCAGGAAGCGTTAAAGTCAGAAGGGTATCAAATGGCGGTGCTTCCCGCTGCGGGAAAGGCGGATATAGAGGAGGGCCTGAAATATGTGAACAATGATTCCTGCTATCCCTCCATC
>JAEZJP010000333.1 GCA_023415715.1 Bacillota bacterium | reverse complement strand
TGATGCTCGCAAAAGGAATGGTGCCTTCCTCATAGAGGCTGGAGGCAAAGGCGGTGGCCTGGGACGGGAAAGTGGGGGAAAGGCTGAAGCTGGTGCCGGGAAGACAGGTCATTTCCATGTTCCGCGTGCGCTATGCCGACGATATTCCCATGGCTGTAGAACATGTGCATATCCCTTTCTTTCTTTGCCCGGGGCTTTTGTCCATGGACCTTTCAGGTTCTTTGTACCAGCTGCTTTCCCATAAATATCACCTGGAGCCCGTGCGCGCAAGCCAGGATATAGAGGCGGGCCATGCCGGCAAGCAGATGGCGGAGCTCTTGCAAATGAAGCAGAACAGCCCCGCATTGATCATAGAGAGGGTAAGCTTTCTTGAAAATGATATGCCGCTGGAATATGTGGTTTCCGTGTACCGGGGCGACCGGTATTCCTTCCATGTAGACATGCACCGCAAGGATCGTTGAGGAGGAAAATCCTATGTGTAACCGGCTGTTTCTCGCGCTGGACGGCGGCGGGACAAAGACGGTGGCTTTGCTGTGCGATGAAGCGGGCCATGTGCTGGGGTTTGGCTTAAGCGGCCCCGGCAATCCCTTGTCTGCAGGGGATGAGCAGGCAGCAAACCATGCGGGGGAAGCTGTTCTTCAGGCGCTGGGAACGCGCAGGGTAGATGAAGTTATCCATTGCCGACTTTATGTTCCGGGTTTTTCACGCTGTCTTCCCCTCTTTTTGCAGAAGTTTCCCGGCCTTGATGCCGATGTTTGTTCCGATGCCATGTCCGCCTACTTTAGCTGCATAGGAAAACCGGGCGGGATAGTGGTGCTGTCCG
Organism: Bacillota bacterium; assembly: GCA_023415715.1. Taxonomy (GTDB): domain Bacteria; phylum Bacillota; class Clostridia; order Christensenellales; family Aristaeellaceae; genus JAEWAH01. Next base: position 20,530 of record JAEZJP010000333.1, on the reverse strand, counting down.
GGACCGGATCATTTGCCCTGGGGCTTGACGCGTCTTTGAAGCAATATACCGCCGGGGGCTGGGGTCATCTTCTGGGGGATGAGGGAAGCGGCTACCACATCGGCCGGATGGCTTTACAGGCCTTGATGCGCAATCAGGAGGAGGGCAATCCTCCTACTGGCCTGGATAGGGAGATCATGCAATCCTTTCATGCTGCACAGCCGCGGGATATTATAAAAGTCGTTTATGGTCCCGGTTTTGACAGGTCGCAGATGGCTTCCCTCTGTCCTTTGGTGGGCAGGGCTGCCGGCCGTGGTGAAAAGGATGCCATAAAAATACTTGATCTGGCTGCGGAATCGTTGTGCTTGCTTGCGCTGTCTGTTCAAAGGCGGATGGCCCTTGTAAAAGGGCCTGTCGGGCTGACGGGCGGCGTGGCCAGGCTGGGAAAATTGATTTCCGTTCCTTTTGAAAGCAAACTGAAAAGCAACTGTCCCGGGCTCACCTATGTGAAGCAGCGTTATTCCCCTGTTGTTGGCGGGATGCTGCATTTAATGGCGGAATACGGGCATAGCGACTGGGAGCTGGGAGAAGCCATGGAAAAAGAACTGAAGGAGATGTACGCCTATGCTGATGGACCAATACTTTGAAGAGTTGAAAAAGGTTCTTATAAAAATTGAAACCACCCAGCGGGAGCCGCTTCAAAAAGCCGCGAAGATGATCGCCGATGCCCTTATAAATGGAGGGCTCTGGCACATACTGGACACCGGCCATATGCTCATGCACGAAGGGGTCGGGCGCACGGGCGGCATGATGGCTTTGCGGCCTATACGCATCACCTGCGAGGTGGATAACCCCACCCGCACGCGGAATGTGCCCGGCAAGCCCAAGGTTTACTATACCCAGGTGGACGGCTTTGCGGAGTTTGTGTTAAAAAGGGCCAATGTGGAGGCTGGGGATGTGCTGATGATCGGCTCGGTATCGGGTTATGAAGCGTTTCCCGTGCAGGCGGCGCAGGTGGCAAAGGATATGGGCGTTCACACCATCGCCATTACCGCGGTGGCCTATTCCAGCCAGCTTACAAGCAAACATCCCTCCGGCAAGCGGTTGTTTGAAATGTGCGACCTTATGCTGGACAATTGCGCCCCCATGGGGGATGCGCTGGTGAATGTGGATGCATTGGGCATCCCGGTTGCTCCCGCGTCCGGCATCGGCGCGGCGTATGTGCTCTGGGCGCTGGAATGCTGCGTGATGGAAGAACTGATATCCCGTGGGAAGAATCCCAGCGTTTACATCAGCAATCACATGCCCGGCGCCGGAAAGTACAACGCCCAGGCGCTGGAAAATTACGAGCATTTGGGATACTGATGGGAGGAGAACCGTCATGCGGTATTCAGCCGGGCAATTATCTGTAGAGCTGCAGGAAGAGCCGGGGGAGTGGGTTTCCCTTCGTTTTAAAGGCGAGGAATGGATCAAAACCCCAGGGGTATCGCCATTTTTCAAAATCACGGCGCTGGATGAAAAGAATGAAAAGCATACCTTTGTTCCTGCAGGCGGCTGCATTCGGGACAATAGCCTATGCTATGCGTCGCTTTCAGAGCAAGGGAATATTGCAGATATTCATGTGGAAGCACGTTTTGATGAAGAGTTCGGTGATGGCCTTTCCATTACGCTAAAGGTGGATAATTGTGATCCCCGCTATACTGTGACGGAAATCATCGGCATGCAGTTGGAGGGGCTCCATTTGGGCGGTCAGGACGGGGAGCTTGCGCTTTTATACCCCCATCATGCCGGGGAGAAGATAGTAGATCCCATCCATACGCTGCGCAGCCAAAAGTATCAGGAATTCTGGCGGGCGCAAACCTTTCTTCAGAAGAACGTATACCGCCGGGAGTGCAACTATTGTGGCCTGATGAGCATGACATGGATGTATCTGCAAACCAAGGGCAAAGGGCTTTATGTAGCCTCCCACGACAGCCGATTCCCCGTAACGGGTATGGCCACAACCACCGGCGGGGAAACACCGGGCTGGTTGGGTTTTGGCTTTCGCATCTACCACCGTATTCCGGCGGGAGAAAACTTTACGTCGGGCAAGTTTGTTCTGTCCGCAAGCGAAGAGGATTGGCATAAGGGGGCCAAACGCTACAGGGCCTGGATCAATCCGCACCTCGCGGTCCATGAAAACCCCGCCTATTTAAGCGAGGAGGCGGCGCTGCACCAGTGCTACCAGTTCAAACGGGCGGACGGCGTGCACAACCGCTTTTCAGACATTCCCAGGCTGTTTGATGCGGGAATGAAGGAAAACATCCGCCATATGTTTATCGCCAGCTGGAACCGAACCGGCTTTGACAGCAATTATCCCGAATATTTCCCAGATATGGAACTGGGAACAGCTCTGGACTTCAGGCGGGGCCTCACCTATGTGAAGGAGCATGGCGGCATTGCCACGCTGTATGTGAACGCGCGGCTGTTCGACATGAAGTCAGACTTTTTCAAATCCTACGGCAGCCGCATGGCCATTAACGACGAAAAGGGAAAGCCCAAGACAGAATCCTATTTTCCCAATACGTTTACGCTGAACTGCCCCGGCGATAAGACGTGGCAGCACGATTTGGCGGATATCTGCGATTTTGCGGCGGAAGCTTATGGCGCCAAGGGAATTTATCTGGACCAGCTGGGTTCCGCGGAACCCTTCCCCTGCTACCAAAAGGATCATACCCATGAAAATATCGGCGAATTCAACCAGGGCTATTTGAAAGTTTTGAGCGACCTTCGAAGCCGCCTTCGCGCAAGGGACCCCGACAGCTACCTGATGACGGAAAACTGCGGCGACATCTACAGCGCCTATACCTGGGGCAACCTTACCTGGAATGGCACCGATTATGATGAGTTTTACAATCTTTTCAGATACACCTTCCCCGAGTATGTACAGGTGAACATGGTAAATCACAGGGCTTGGGAAAGGGAAGAAGAGCGGCGCGGGGAGCTGTTTTATACCGACATCGAGCGCTGTGTGCTCATGGGCAATATTTTGTGGATCGGGCTTTGCAGCCGGTTTGATAACCCTAAACTGAAAAAGGAAAGGGTATATGTGCTAAAAGCGGCGGCCTTCCGCAAAAGGATCGCACCTTGGGTGGCCGCCGGAACGTATATGGATGACCTGTGCGTGAAGAAAAATCCATCAGGCCTTGCCGCCTCTTCATTTGCTGCGGGGGATAACAGTGCGCTTTTGCTTGTGGGCAACGCAGGTCAAAAGGAGAACGCCGCCGTGACATTCGAGCTGCCTTTTGCTGTAGAGAAGGCGGAGGGATTTACGGAAGACGGCCTTTCGGAGGGTCTGTGTCGCATAGACGGAAATTGTGTAATCGTACTGGCGATGGGCAGGTTGACAGCCGTCTATGTAAAACGATAGTATAAGCCGTTAATGCGGAGGTTGGTCACGATGAAGGCAATGGAGCAGTATATACAGGGCATCCGGAGTATATTGGACCAGGTGGAAAAAACACAGAGGGATGCCATCGATAAGGCGGCAACGATGCTGGCCGAAGCTACGCTCGGCGGTAAAAATATTTTTGTTTTCGGCAGCAACCATGCCGGCCTTCTGGCACTGGAGATGTATTACCGAACCGGCGGCATGGCCAATATCAACCCTATCCAGGCGCCGGGCCTGAGCTTGGATGTAAAGCCGCCGACGCTGACCAGCCGGATGGAAAGGCTGCCGGGATACGGCAGGATCATACTGGAAGCATACCCCATCCAGAAGGGGGATGTGCTGATCCTTCATTCCGTGTCCGGCCGGAATCATGTATCCATCGACGCCGCAGCAAGGGCAAGGGAGCTTGGCGCCAAGATCATCGTTCTGACCAATATGAACACCACAAAGGCGGTTTCCTCCAGGCATCCTTCCGGGAAGAACCTGTATGAGCTGGCGGATCTTGTGCTGGACAACTGCGGCTGCGTGGGCGACGCCTCGCTTTTGATTTCCGGCGTGCCACAAAAGGTTGGGCCTACCTCTACAGCCGTAGGCGCTGTGATTTTAAACGCCGTCATGGTGCAGGCGGTGGAATATGTGGTGGATCAGGGCGGCATTCCGCCGGTATTCGTTTCGGCGAATATGGACGGCGGGGATGAATACAATGACAACGTGCTAAAGGCTTACCGGGAACACATTTTTTATTTGTGATTCCGGATCAGGCTGCAAACAGGTCATATATCAAAAGCTCCAATGATAGTTGCAGCCTGGTATAATGGTCATTCAAAGCCAGCGCCAACAGCTGTTCAATTTTCTCCAGGCGGTTTTTAAATGTATGCCGGTGGATATACAGCATTTCAGCGCCGGCGCAAAGGTTGTCAGGACACAATAAATAGGCGCGCAGCGTTTGAACGTATGCAGTGTTGTGCGATTTATCATAGCTAAGCAGCTCTTTCAGCGGGTAGCCTGGCGTATAGTCCGCCGGGCGGCTTTTTATCATGGGCGCCAGCATTTCAAACAAACCAATATTATTATACGGGCAGACGCCGCGGCGCACACCGGCTCTTTCCAGCATTTCCGCTGCCTTCAACGCTTCGTCCAATCCGTCCTCCAGGCTTTGACCGGGCTTCAAAATGCTTGCTCCTGCCAATATGTTCAACGAATCATTCCGGCTAAGATCGTTCAGCAGCACACCGATGTCCATCATCAAAAACTGGAATAAGCCCGTATCCATGCCTTGGGCAAACAACAGCGCTCCCCGGCCTTCCATATGCGCAAAGACCCGGGTGCATTTTGGCTGAAGGCATTGTTTGATTCTGTTCATGGCCCGGCGCAGCTTTTCCTCGGCGGCGCCAAAGCTTAAACTGGATGGGGCCGCCCATATCAGTAACCTGGCGCTGTCGGCCATACGGCTCCTTTCACCGGACGATGCATTTTTTTCCCATTGGTGAAGGCGCTGCAGCAGCAGGGCTTTGTTTGGGGTGAATTGTGTGCCCTCATTGCTTCGGATGAAGTCGAGCAAAACATGCATGATGTGGGAAAACGTCAGTTCCTTGGGCAGCTCAATGACCGGGAATTGAAGGCGGTCGGCTTCCTTGAGGATGTAGCCAGGGATTTCCTTGATATAGTAGCCCGGCTGGATGGCGATGCCGCAGGCGCCTCTTGCCTTCAGGCTTGCAATCAAGTCTTTATGGCGCTGCTCATCCTCCATCTGATACCCTGTGGTTACGAGCAGCTCATTTTCCTGCACAGAGCCGGGCATGTCCAGTATTTCCATGATGTTGACCCAGCGCATGGCATTTTTGGCGCCGCGCCCGCCAGCAGCCATACGCGCCCCATTCAACAGATTCATGTCGATGATATCCTGAACGAGAAAGCTCATAATTTCGCTCCCTTTGAAAACATAAAGACGCCCCGCGAAGCATTTGTTCCACCGCTTCGTCAGACGCCCTTGTCGAACACATCATACTTGCTTTATATCATGGTTGTCAAGAAAAAGCAGGAAATTGCTTGCTTTTTTCTTTGCCGGTGGACAAATTGTACAGCGGAAGGTTCATTTCCTGTCCACTTTGAAGATTGCCAATCGGTTGGGCGATATATAGAATAATTATGCAGGATTTATTTCTGGAAATTCATTTCCAACAAATGGAGTCTGCTGCTGATAAAGCTGCTTTCTGTTAAGTCCGCAGGTAATTTTCCGGCGGAGGTTGGGAGGAAAAGAACATGAGTCAGAAAGTATTGATTCCGGAAGCCATTCATTCCCGTGGATTGGCTTTTTTATTGGATAACGGATATGAGGTTAAACAGGGAACCGGTATCAAAGAGGATGTGGTAGCCCGTGAGGTCGAAGGCTGCGATGCAATTCTGACAAGAAATGCCGTCATTTCCGAGCGTGTCATGCGTGCCTCTGAACAGCTCAAGGTAGTGGCCATGCATGGTGTGGGCGTGGACCTTATCGACGTTCAGGCCGCCACCAAACTTGGGATCCAGGTGGTGAACGCCAAGGATTCCAACAAGCTGGCGGTTGCAGAGTTCACCATCGGGCTGATCATTGCCCTTTCCAGAAACGTGCTTTTGTATGACAAGGAGCTGCGGGCCGGCAACTGGAAGATACGTCAAACCCTGGGCATGGACCTGGAAGGAAGGACGCTTGGCATCATTGGCATGGGCGCCATCGGTTCCCTGGTGGCTCAGAAGGCGGTATTTGGGCTGGGTATGAAGGTGATCGCCCACAAGCGCAGCCTTGCCGGCCTTACACCCATGGCGGGCATTATATATACGCAGGATATGGATGAAGTGATTGGGAATGCCGATTTTTTGAGTCTGCATGTGCCTTCCACGCCCGAAACGAAAGCGCTCATCGGGCAGCGGGAACTAAGCCTTATGAAGCCGGATGCGTTCCTAATCAATACCGCAAGGGGCGACGTGGTGGATAATATGGCGCTGTATGAAGCCTTACACGGTCAGAAAATCGCCGGTGCTGCCTTGGATGTGTTCCCAGGGGAAGTGATCAATAGGAATGATCCGCTTCTTACTTTAAATAATGTGATCCTAACGCCCCATGCCGCCGCCTTTACCGAGCAGTCGGTGGCCCGTATGTCGCTGTATGCCGCAGCCGGCATTCACGAGGTATTAAGCGGCCAAATCCCTACAAGGCCGGTGAATACGCTTATGCAGTCGGTAATGGCCTGAAATAGAAATTTGCCGCCCTTTTCGGCGCGGCCTGTGCGGAGGCTTATTCCATGCTGGCGGATTACGATATCTATTCCGGTGCCAAAAGATTGGATCAGATGTTTATTTCCCCCATCAGGACCGTGCTGGACAAGGCCAAGACTATGGAGGACCATGGCCTAAACGTGGTGCGGCTTCTGGCGGGGGAGCCGGATTTTCAGACGCCGGAAGATATCAAGGAAGCCACCGTCCGTGCCATCCGGGCCAACTTTACCCATTACGGCTCCAACCGCGGGCAGCCGCAGCTTCGCAAGGCAATCGCCCGGATTCTTGCGGAAGACTGCCATGTGACCTATGACCCTGAGGAGGAGATCATCGTTACCTCCAGCGGGGCGGAAGCCATCAACAACGCCCTGCTGTCCTTTATCGACCCTGGCGATGAGGTGATATTGTTCACCCCGGCCTTCGTCAGCTATGAAAACATGGTGTATATGTGCGGCGGCAAGGCGGTGGATATTCCGCTGAAGCTTGAAAGCGGCTTTCAGATCGATTTGGATGAGGTGGAACAGAGCATCACCTGCAAAACAAAAATGATTGTGATCAATAACCCCTGCAATCCTACGGGAGCAGTATACTCTCGCACGGTACTTACAGGGCTTGCGCATTTGGCGCAAAAGCATAACCTGCTTGTCTTTTCCGACGAAATCTACAACCGTCTGACCTATAACGGTTCCTTTTGCTCCATGGCGTCCATCGGTGGCATGAAGGAGAGGACCATCGTTATGAACGGGTTTTCCAAAACGTATGCCATGACCGGCTGGCGAATGGGATACCTGGTATCAGATAAAAGGCTCATATCCCGCATCATGAAGATCCACCAGTATTCCACCACCTGCTCACCTACCTTTATTCAGGAAGGGCTGGCCGACGCATTGTTTACGCCCGGCACTATGGAAGCGGTGGACAGGATGATACGGGAATTTGCCCTCAGGCGTGATGCCATCACCAAAGGGCTTGAAAAGATACCCGGCCTTCGCTTTTCAAAGCCTGACGGTGCTTTTTACGTGTTTGTATACGTGAAGGATACAGGGCTTGCCGGCGATACATTTGCCTCGCGGCTGCTTAACGAAAAGCTTGTGGCCACGGTGCCGGGCGGTGCGCTGGGCAAGGGCTGCGATGATTTTGTGCGGCTGTCCTTTGCCGCCTCCATGGAGAATATTGCATTGGGGCTTGACAGAATCAGGGGGTTTGTTGCAGAGTTATAAATACGTGAGTATACATTGCGGAAAGCGGCGATGGAATGGATTTTCGGGTCATGCTCAATCTTCAGGGGATGCTGTTTTTGCTGACGTTGTTAGGCTTTTATACCCGCAAACGGAACATTATCACCCCTGAAGCGAGAGCGCACTTAAGTGACCTGCTGATAGAAGTCATTCTCCCAATGAATATCCTCTCCTCGTTTGATATGCAGTTGGACAACGGACTGCTTAAACGGGCGGCACTGGCGCTGGTCTTGTCTTTTGGCGTGCAGATATTGAGCTTTATTGCAAGCCAGTTTCTGTACAGGAAAGCCGATGCGCCCAAACAGTCGGTTTTGCGGTATTCCACCGTTGTTTCCAACGCGGGATTCATGGGCCTGCCAATCGTGCGGGCAGCCATGGGCACGGAGGCCGCACTGTACGCTTCTATTGCCCTGATTCCCATCCGTATTTTCATGTGGTCTGCCGGGCTTTCGCTTTTCACAAAAACCGACGCAAAATCTGCACTGAAACGCCTTGTGACCCACCCGTGCAACATCGCCGTGGCGGCGGGCTTTGTGGTGTTGTTGATCCCTGGCGGACTGCCTGATATTTTGGCGGGAGCTGTAACCAGCGTAGGAAGCTGCGCCACGGCTGTCTCCATGCTGATCATCGGCGGCTTTCTGGCTGAAATCGATTTTAAATCGGTCATCACTAAAGATTCGCTATACTATTCCGCGCTCCGGTTGCTGCTTATACCCATGGCTGTTTTGGGGATCATGACGCTATTAAAGGTGGACAGGCTCCTGGCCGGAGCGATTATACTGCTTGCAGCCATGCCGGCCGGCAGCACCACGGCGATCCTGGCCGCCAAATACGGCGGTGATGCGGCCTTTGCTTCGAAGATCATTTTTGTATCCACTATTCTTTCGCTGGTCACCATTCCCGTATTCAGTCTTTTGGCTGCCTGACAATGTTCTATACGTTGGAACGGCATGAATGTCTGGTTATGGAATCATTCAATTGAGGTGAAAAACACAATAAAAACAATCCGAAAATGAAAAAGTGATATGTTGGCATTGCATTTTTGGGTAAAGCATGATATTTTACATGTGTTGAACAGAGAAGAAACAAAGGCGTTTTGCATTCTTAAAGGCGTTTGCCTTAAGGGATGCGGAACGCCTTTTTTTCAAGTTTAAACAAAACAGTAGAACGGAAGGGGAAGGTATCATGAAACGAATCATCGCACTCTGTCTGTCGGTTTTGATCCTTCTTGCAAGTGCAGCGGGCGCCTTGGCCGAAAAGAACAAGGCGGCGGTGCAGGAGGTTACCAATGTATACTCCAGCGAGTATGTCACTTTCAACTACATGTATGAAAGTTCTGGCGAGAGCATGGCCAACTTCATCGATACCTTGATTGAGTATGACAATTACGGCATTCTTCAGCCCTGCCTGGCCGAAAGCTGGGAGACGAGCGAAGACGGCCTGACCTGGACCTTCCACCTGCGCCCCGGTGTTAAGTGGTATACAGCGGACGGTGACGAATATGCCGAATGCGCTGCGGCGGACTATGTATACTCCGCCAAGCGGGTGCTAACCGCCAAGTACGCCTCCAAGACGGCGGACATCCTGTATGTCATCAAGAATGCGGAGAAATATTTCAGCGGCGAGATCACCGACTTTAATGAGGTCGGTGTAAAGGCGCTGGATGATTATACACTGCAGTACACCCTGGAAAATCCAGTGCCCTACTTCCTTTCCATGCTGTCCTACGTTTGCTTCATGCCGGCCAACGAAAAGTTTGCCGAGGAAATGGGAGACGATTTCGGTATCGACAATTACTCCATCCTTTACAACGGCGCCTATATCCTGGAAACCTTCGAGCCCCAGAGCCGCCGTATTTTCGTACGTAATGAAAATTACTGGGACAAAGACGACATCCATATCACCAAGATCACCGGCATCTTCAACAAGGAAGCCGGCACCCTGGCGCCCGAGCTTTTCCTTAGGGGCGAAGTGACCACCGCCGAAATTCCCGCCACCCAGGTGGAGTCGTGGCTGAACGACCCCCAAAAGGCCGCCATGGTACGCCCCAGCCGTGCGGCATTCAACTATTCCTACTTCTACATGTTCGACTTCTGGCCCAATTTCCCAGAGGAATACGATCATGACAACTGGCTGAAAGCCGCCAACAACCTGAATTTCCGCAAGTCTTTCTTCCACGGCTTGGACCGCGTGAAGGCCATGCTGACGGAAAGCCCCTATTCGCCTGAGGATTTCATCAGCAACACCATCACCCCCGCGGGCTTCACCTCCGCCGGCGGCGTGGATTACACACAGATGGGCAATTTGGCCGCTATCTCCAACGGAGAATCCTTCAACCCCGATCTTGCTCTTTCCTATAAGGCAAAGGCCGTGGAAGAACTGAAGGCAGCGGGCGTCACCTTCCCCGTAAAGGTATATATGCCCTATAACGCCGGCCTGACCGCCAACACCAACCGTGCCCAGGTGGTGGAGCAGCAGCTGGAAGGCTTGCTGGGCACCGATTATATCGATATTGTCATTGAGGGGTATCCCGATACCGATTACCTGAATGTGACCCGCCGTGCCGGCAATTACGGCTTCATGGAATGCTACTGGGGTCCGGACTATGCTGATCCCTATACCTTTACGGATCCTTTCCGCATCATTCAAAAGTACGGTTACATTTACATGGCCGACGGCATGGCGGAGGAGACCAAAGAGGGCGATCCCGACGGCGCGGTGGACCGCATTGGCCGCTACTGGAAGAACGTGAAATACGACACCATGGTAGGAGAAGCCTATAAAATTACCACGGACCTTGCAAAGCGCTTCGAGATCCTGGCCAACGCCGAGGCTTGGCTCATCGACCAGGCATATGTGATCCCCTATTGCCTGGATGGCGCGGGCTATACCGCCTCTTACCTGAACCCCTTTGAATCCCAGTACGCCCCCTTCGGCGTATCCGAGAACCGCTATAAGTACCAGTATGTATATGAGACGCCCTTCAGCGCGGAGGAGTATGCATCATTACTCACTGAATGGGAAGCGGAGCGCGCTGCACGGTTGGCCGCGTCGAAGTAGGCAAGCATGTAAGGAGCATCCAATATAAAAGGGTTGTTGCTCCGATAGAAGGGTGCGAGGCGGGCAAGTCAAGGCTTCCCCTTAAGTAAACACTGATTTATTCGAAGATATGTCATTCTGAGCGAAGCGAAGAATCTTGAGCCCTTTGCTGCACAAAGAATCTTCGGTCGCTGTGCTCCCTCAGAATGAAGCGTTGACGCTTTAATCAGTTTTACTCAAGGGGAAGGCTAAGATTCGTCGCCTCAACTGTCCCCCAAGGGGAAGGCTAAGATCCAATCGACTCAACCAGCTTTTAAGTCGGGCTGCGAAAACCAGAACTCGTTTTCCTGGTACATCAAGCGCAGGATAAGCCTTTACATGGGCTTATCCTGCGCTGAATTCAAGGGGTGAGCCCATTTGGCCAGATATTTTCTCAAGCGTACATGCTTTGCGGTGGTGTCCCTGTTTATTGTGATCACCGCCGTATTCCTGCTCATGCGGCTATTGCCGGTGGAAGGGTATTTCGGTAACCGGTCGGATGTCATGGACGAATCGACAAAAAATAACGTGCTTCAAAACCTGGGCCTATTGGATCCCTGGTATGTACAGCTTGGCCACTTTTACCGGGATGTTTCCCAAGGCAACTTCGGGCGCTCCATCACCTTGCGCCCCAAGGCCCAGGTGGCCCGCATCCTGAATGAAAAGATCCCTTACTCCCTCTCCTTCGGTCTTTGCGCCATCGCCCTTTCCCTGGTCTTGGGGTGCGGGCTGGGGATATTGATGGCCCGCTCCAAGGGAAAGCTCTGGGACAGGATCGGCACAAGCTATATCGTCATCATAAACGCCGTGCCGCCCATTATTTATTACCTGTCGGTGCAGCTAGGCGTTACCGGCGTTCTTCCGCTGCCCATGCTGTTTAACGAAAGCAAGCCGCTAAGCTTCATCTTGCCGGTCGTTTGTATGTCCATGGGCCCCACCGCCAGCTATGCTATGTGGATCAGGCGCTATATGGTGGATGAATTAAACAAGGACTATATCAAGCTGGCCCGGGCCAAGGGAATGAAAAACAGAGACATCATGTTCAAACATGTGATGCGCAACGCATTTATCCCCATGGCACAATATTTGCCATCCTCCATTTTGTACACCATTTCAGGCTCCATTTACGTGGAGGCCCTTTTTTCCATTCCCGGCACAGGCGGGCTGCTGGTGGACGCCATTCAGCGGCAGGACAATCCCCTGGTGCAGGCGCTGGTGCTGATCTATTCCGCCATCGGCGTCGTCGGGCTTTTGCTGGGGGATGTGGCCATGGCCATATGCGATCCCAGGATCGTGCTGGATAAGAAAGAGGGGGGGAGCAGGTAATGAGCCTTACGCTTTTGAAGCCCTTTCAAAAATCCAGGCGGGCAGTACCCGCACATGTGCTATTGCGGGAGGATAACCCCCCGGAAGCTTTGGATGCAAGCCTTTTTGTTCCGGCCGCCTACGATGGGGCAGCCGCCGAGAAGGCCGGCTATTCCAACTACTCCTATTGGCGGTCAACCTTCCGCATGTTTGGAAAGAACAAAATGGCTATGTTCTTCCTTGGCGTGCTTGTTGTCATGCTGCTTTTCACCTTTATCCAGCCCTTATTACCAAACCAGAAATCGCCCACCCTCATCAACAATGACCCGGTGACCGGGTATCAATTGCGAAACATCCAGCCGAATTTCGAATATTGGTTCGGCACCAATTCTATCGGCCAGGATTTGTGGAGCAGGCTTTGGTCCGGTACGCGCACATCGCTGTTCATAGGCGTTACGGTGGCGTTCTTTGAGGCTTTGATCGGCATCCTCATGGGCGCTGTCTGGGGATATGTCCGCAAGCTGGACCGGATCTTTACCGAAATATACAACGTGCTGGACAACATTCCCACCACCATCATCCGCATTCTGATCACCTACATCATGCGCCCATCGCTTTTCACGGTCACGTTCGTCATGTGTTTGACGGGCTGGATGGATATGGCAAGGTTCATACGCAACCAGATCGTGATCATCAGGGACCGGGAATACAACCTGGCCTCCCGCTGCCTGGGCACGCCCACGGGGCAGATCATCAGTAAAAACCTTTTGCCCTACCTTGTATCAGTGATCATGCTCCGCGCCGCCTTGGCCGTCCCCGGCGCCATCGGAACCGAGGTGTTTTTGACGTATATAGGCTTGGGCCTGCCTGTGGATATCCCGGCACTGGGCAATTTGATCAATGAAGGCCGCCAGGTGATGCTCAACCCCACCATGACGTATCAGCTCATCTTCCCGGCCGTGGCCGTCTCCATCATCACCGTATCCTTCTATATGATAGGCAACGGCTTTTCTGATGCGGCGGATCCCCGCAATCATGTGTAGGGGGTGGCATGATGGAAGACAGGGAAAAGATACTATCTGTAGAAGACCTGACCATCTGCTTTCATTTGCGGGGGCAGATGCTGACGGCTATCCGCGGCGCATCCCTGGACCTGTACAAGGGGGAAAGCCTGGCCATCGTGGGGGAGTCGGGGTCAGGGAAAAGCGTGTTCACCAAATCCTTCATGGGCATGCTGGACAACAACGGCTTTGTGGCCGGGGGAAGCATACACTACGGCGGATATGAGCTGGCAGAATTCAAAACGGAGGAGGAATGGCTGAAGGTTAGGGGCAGGCGCATCGCCATGGTTTTCCAGGACCCTATGACATCGCTGTCGCCTTTAAAGACGGTAGGCAGGCAGATTGCGGAGACGGTTGCCCTCCATCAGGGGCTTAGGGGCAAAAAGGCCAAAGAAAAAGCCATTTCCATCCTGAATGACGTGGGAATCGCCGAGCCGGAGCGCCGCTACAGGCAGTATCCCCACGAGTTTTCCGGGGGTATGCGCCAGCGGGTGGTGATCGCCATCGCCATCGCCTGCAGCCCGGAGATCCTGATCTGCGACGAACCCACCACGGCGCTGGATGTTACCATTCAGGCCCAGATACTGGAGCTGCTCACGGGCCTGCAAAAGAAATACGGCCTGACACTCATCTACATCACCCACGACCTGGGGGTGGTGGCCCATGTGGCGGACCGCATCGCCGTAATGTACGCCGGCGACGTTGTGGAGATAGGCACTTGCGAGGAGATCATATATGAACCAAGGCATCCCTACACCTGGGCGCTATTATCCTCCCTGCCACAATTGGGGAAAAAAGGCGAGGACCTGTACGCCATCGCCGGCACGCCGCCCAATCTGTTTCGGGAGATACGCGGCGATGCCTTTGCGCCAAGAAACCCCCATGCACTGAAAATCGATTTTATGTACAGGCCGCCGTACTTTGACATATCCCCGACCCACAAGGCCCGCACCTGGCTTTTGCACCAGCATGCGCCCAAAATTGATCCTCCGGATAACATAAAGCGCATACGGGTTGAGGAGGTGCATGCGGATGGCTGATGAGCGGGAAGTGCTGGTAAGCATTAAAGGCCTGAAGGTGTGCTTCGGGCCCAAGTCACGCCTTTTTTATGCGGTAAACGGCGTGAGCTTTAATATTTACCGCGGGGAAACCTTCGGGCTGGTGGGGGAATCCGGCTCCGGAAAAACGACTATCGGCCGGGCGCTTGTGCGCATCCATCCCGCAAGCGCGGGGGAGATTACATTTAAAGGCCGGCGGATCAGCGGGAAGATTGATAAGGATCTTGACCGGCTCGTCACCAGGAAAATACAGATGGTCTTTCAGGATCCCATGGCGTCGCTGAACGAGCGGGCCAAGGTTTCCTATATCGTAGCGGAAGGCCTTGCAAACACGCAAAAAAAGATGAGCAGTGCGGAAAAGTCCGAGGCCGTCTCCAGGGCGCTTTCGGACGTGGGGCTTCTGCCCGAGTTTGCCAGCCGGTTCCCCCACGAGTTTTCCGGCGGCCAGCGCCAGCGCATCGGCATAGCCCGTGCGCTGATCATGGAGCCGGAATTCATTGTGGCGGATGAGCCCATATCCGCTCTGGATGTGTCTATACGTGCCCAGGTATTGAATCTTATGACAAAGCTGAAAAGGGAGCGGAATCTGACATATCTGCTCATCTCACACGACCTGTCGGTGATGCGCTTCATCTGCGACCGCATCGCTGTGATCTATAAGGGGGTATTGGTAGAGTTGGCGGATACCGAAAGGCTGTTTGAAATGCCGCTGCACCCGTACACCAAGGCGCTGCTGTCGGCCATACCGCTGGTGGACCCCGTTCAGGAGCGAAAAAAGGTACTCAAGGTTTACCATCCCGAAGAGCACAGGTATGATTCGTTGCCGCCCAAATGGCGTGAAATTGAGCCGGGCCATTTTGTGCTTGCCAACGCGCTGGAGCGGGATGCGTATGTGGATATGCTGGAAAAGGAACGGGCTGCAGCCTCTGGGATGGCTTGATGGTCTTATATAAACTTCCAATCGAAATAAGGAAAGCATGGAGCTTAGTACAAAACCCCCTTGATAAGCATCAAGGGGGCATCGTGTTTTAGGGATAAGACTTGCTTTATTTGATAATAAAGAAATAGCCAAACAATACGGCCAGAATCATGGGTATAAACGAAAAGATGTTTATCTGAGGTTCCATGGTGATAGCTCCTTTCATGATCGCTTTTTGCATGGGATGTATCGGATGATATTCT
Source organism: Bacillota bacterium (assembly GCA_023415715.1). GTDB lineage: Bacteria > Bacillota > Clostridia > Christensenellales > Aristaeellaceae > JAEWAH01. The sequence continues at coordinate 4,944 of JAEZJP010000333.1, read as the reverse complement.
ACATTCGCCTGTTTGTCAAGAAAAGGAAAGGCTAAACCTACCCGAAAGGATGCCGTTGAATGGCAAGAGCATCTGATGCTGCTCATCGGTCCATCTTTTCATACTCCGTGCTCTTGACATCGCTTCCTGCCCATTGTATAATTCCCCCATATCCGGCGATGATGGGAAGAGTAGACCGTTTCCGGCATCAAGAGAGAGGGGCCGCAGGCTGAAAGCTCCTTTGCCAAGGGACGGGGGAAAGACGCCCCGGAGCTTCCTGATAAGATCAGGCGCGTATCCCGCGTTACCGGGATTTGAGTGGAAGGGGCACAAGCCTTTTCAAGCGGGGTGGCACCACGAAGATGTGAAATTCGTCCCATGCAAAGGCATGGGATGTTTTTTTATTCTGGCATCCACCCGGAGGGCCTGGAAAGTGGCCTGGAAAGGGGGCTCAATTTCGTTCCATGGAAGAAAGATATGAGATCAGATATGCTGCCATGGATGACATCCATGGCATGGGCCGGGTGTATGTGGATACCTGGAAGGCTGCCTATCAGGGTATGATCCCTCAGGAATTTCTGGACGGATTGACAGCTTCCCGGTGGGAGGACCGTTACCGTCAAACATTGGGCAAAGAAGGAATGTCCAATGCTGCAGTATTGTTGCTGGAAGGGCAGATTATCGGCGTATCCAGCTTCATGAGAACCAGGGATGCGGATCTGGCAGATAATTATGGGGAGATCATTTCCATCTATGTGCTACCGGAATATTGGCATATGGGCTTCGGCAGACTGATGTTGGACTGGGTTACGCGCGAACTGAAAAAGCTTGGCTATACCGACTGCGCACTGTGGACGCTGGAAGACAATCTGCGGGCGCAAAGAGCTTACGAGCGCTTCGGGTTCATGCGGGACGGTGCAAGGAAAAGCCAGGAGTTTTGCGGAAAAGATGTATGGGAGATCCGCTACCGTAAGGAAATTTGATACCTTTTTTGATATCACAAGGAGGAAAATATATGCTGACACAGGCACCACGTGGCACCAAGGATGTGCTGCCCAAGGAAAGCGGCCGCTGGCAGGCGCTGGAGCAGATTATGCGGGATAACGCCGCCCGGGCAGGCTACCGTGAGGTCCGCACCCCGGTTTTTGAGCATACGGAGCTGTTTTTGCGCGGGGTTGGCGATACCACCGATATTGTGCAAAAGGAAATGTACACCTTCAAGGATAAGGGTGACCGTTCCATCACGTTAAAGCCCGAGGGCACGGCCGGCGCGGTGCGTGCACTGATCGAGCACAGCCTGTATGCCGATGTGCTTCCCTGCAAAATGTACTATCTGAACGCCCCGATCTTCAGGTATGAGGCGCCTCAGTCCGGCCGGCTTCGGGAACACCACCAATTCGGCCTGGAATGTTTCGGGGCGCAAAGCCCGTCGGTGGACGCGGAAATCATTGCCTTGGCCTTCCGCATGCTGGAAGGCTTTGGCGTCACCAATCTTACCGTAAACATCAACAGCATCGGCTGTCCCAAGTGCCGGCCAGCCTATCATGCCAAGTTGAAAGAGTTTTTAGGCGAGCGGCTTTCGGGGCTTTGCAAAACCTGCCAGGAGCGGTTTGACAGGAACCCTTTGCGGGCGCTGGACTGCAAGGAGGAAAGCTGTCAAGCTCTGGTGAAGGATGCGCCCAGCATGCTGGATATGCTCTGCGATGAGTGTGCGGATCACTTTGGAAAGCTCAAGTCTTATCTTGAGGCGGCCGGCATCCCCTACGCCGTTGACAGCCGCATTGTTCGCGGGCTGGATTACTACACCAAGACGGTATTTGAGCTTATCACCAAAACACTTCAGGGCAACCTTACGGTATGCGGCGGCGGGCGGTACGACCGGCTGGTGGAGGAACTGGGCGGTCCGGAAATGCCGGGCGTGGGCTTCGGTATGGGCATTGAGCGCATTTTGATGCTGCTGGAAAGCCAGGGGATAGAGCTGGATAAATCACGGCAGATGGATGTGTTTGTGGCAAGTTTGGGGGACGAGGCAAGGGTTCCTGCCTTTACGCTTGTGCAATCTATGCGTAAAGCGGGGATCAAGGCGGACTGCGATCACATGGGGAAAAGCCTCAAAGCCCAGTTCAAGTATGCCGATAAGCTGAGTGTTCCTCTCATCGCCATACTGGGTGGGGATGAATTGCAAAAGGGCGTTGTAAAGGTCAGGAATATGAGCACCAGGGAAGAGGTTGAAATTCCGATTTCTGGCGCAGCTGCGGCGATTGCAGGACTTTTGGCTGAATAAAGAGTTTCGCGTCTGCGGACGCGACCAGGGTTCCGAAGCCGAACGCCGCCTGTGGCGGATGAAGTGAGGCGGAGGAAACGAGCGAAACGAGCAGTGCGAGCGGTAGCGATGCGATGCGACGATTGAGCCGTCGGGAATCCGGTCGCCCTGGACCTTCGGGAGCGTATCTGTTTAAATAGCGCGAAAGCATACTGAACAGAAGTATAAAGGAGGAACAATCCTATGGCGGAATTTTTGGGCGGCTGGAAGCGCAGCCATATGTGCGGCGACGTAAGTGAGACCATGGTCAATCAGGAAGTAACCTTGATGGGGTGGGTGCAGCGGGCCAGGAATCTGGGTGGAATCCTGTTCGTGTGGCTCCGTGACCGGGCCGGCATAGTGCAGGCGGTTTTTGACGTGAACACCTGCGATCAAAAGACGTTTGCCCTGGCGGAAGAGCTGCGGGGTGAATTTGTGGCGGCGGTGAAGGGCACCGTATCCCTTCGGGCACCTGAAGCGGTGAACGATAAGCTGCCCACCGGCAAGGTGGAGGTGATGGTGCAGGAACTGAAAATCCTCAACCGCGCCGATACGCCGCCCATCTATATCGAGGATGACAGCAAGGAATCCGAAGCGCTGCGGTTGAAATACAGATACCTTGACCTGCGCCGCCCCTCCATGCAGGATATGCTGCGTTTCAGGCATAAAGTGGTGGCCACACTCCGGAGACACATGGATGGGGAAGGTTTTGTGGAGATAGAAACACCGATTCTCACAAAATCCACTCCAGAAGGGGCGAGGGATTACCTTGTGCCGGCCCGCGTGAAGCCCGGCACCTTCTATGCGCTTCCCCAAAGCCCGCAAATTTACAAACAGCTTTTGATGCTGGCCGGCATGGACAGGTATTATCAGGTAGCCCGCTGCTTCCGGGACGAGGATGGCCGCGCCGACCGCCAGCCGGAGTTTACGCAATTTGACATGGAAATGTCCTTCATCGAGCCGGAGGATATCCAGGGTGTGGTGGAGCGCGCTTACAAGACGGTGTTTCACGATGTAATGGGCATTGATATCACCTTGCCTCTGCCCCGTATGACCTGGAAATACGCCATGGAAACCTTTGGTTCCGACAAGCCCGACACGCGCTTTGAAATGCCCATTTCCGACGTGGGTGAGACAGTAACTGGCTGCGGTTTCACCGTGTTTGAAAGCGCTCTTGCGGAAGGGAAAAATATTGTTGCCATCTGCGCCAAGGGCGCGGCGGATAAGCTGTCCCGCAAGGAGATGGATGCTCTTTCTGAATTCGTGAAAACCTATCATGTGAAGGGTCTTGCCTGGGCGGCGCTCCAAAGCGACGGCACGCTGCGCTCCTCCTTTGCAAAAGCCATGGCCGGCGACAGCATGCAAAAGCTGATGGACAAAATGGGCATGGAAAAGGGCGATGCGCTGTTTGTAATCGCCGACAAGAAGTTCGTGGCCTTGACCGCTCTGGGCCAATTGCGACTGAAGCTTGGCGCGCAGCTTAACCTCATCGACCGCTCAAAGTACAACCTGTTCTGGGTAACGGAGTTTCCGCTCCTTGAGTGGAACGAGGAAGACAACCGCTTTGTGGCCATGCACCATCCCTTCACCAGCCCCATGGATGAGGACTTTGAGTACATGGAGACCGATCCCGGCCGGGTGAGGGCCAAGGCGTACGACTTGGTTATGAACGGCATCGAGATGGGCTCGGGCAGCATCCGTATCCATGCCAGCGATCTGCAGGAGCGCATGTTCAGCCTGCTTGGCTTTACAAAAGAGGAAGCCTGGACCCGCTTCGGGTTCCTGCTGGAGGCCTTCAAGTACGGCACGCCGCCCCATGGCGGGTTTGCTTTCGGCATTGACCGACTGGTGATGATCTTGAAAGGCGCCGAAAGCCTGCGGGACGTGCTGGCCTTCCCCAAGATTCAGAACGGTGCGTGCCTGATGATGGATACCCCGGCGCAGGTGCAGGAAGAGCAATTGAAACTCTTAAAAATCAAAACGGAAGCTTAAGTGGCTGAAGTCAAATGAACATGGCAAAGCTTGGCACAAAAAGGCATCACGTCTTCGGACGTGACCAAAGGGCTTTCCGGTCGATCCGGCCGACTCAATAGTCGCATTGCTTCGCTGCCGCTTGCACTGCTCCTTTTTGTCGGCCTCCTCCGCCCCTCCCATTTCCCTCCATCTGGCTCAATCGTCGCATTGCTTCGCTGCCGCTTGCACTGCTCCTTTTCGCCAGCCTCCTTCACCCCTCCCTTATCCGCCACTGGCGGGTTCGGGGCTCCGGAGCCCGCATTGCTCGTTTCGCCAGCCTCCTCCGCCTCGCTTCATCCGCCGCAGGCGGCGCTTCGGCTACGGAGCCTTTGGAAACCTTCGGATACCATATGTTTAGTTAAATGCTGCGTGCCACAGTTTGCTAGATAAACCTTCTTATTGCTAAAGACATGCTTCCCCTTGGAAATCCTTTTTGGGGCTATATGAGCAAATGCTTTGTATTCCCCCTAATATGGGGTATCCAAAGGGGCTTTGCTCCAGCTGGCTCAATCGTTGCATTGACTCGCTGTGCCCATCTGGCTCAATAGTCGCACTGCATCGCTGCCGCTTGCACTGCTCCTTTTCGCCAGCCTCCTTCACCCCTCCCTTATCCGCCACTGGCGGGGTCGGGGTTCCGGAGCCCGCACTGC
>JAEZJP010000323.1 GCA_023415715.1 Bacillota bacterium | reverse complement strand
ATATGCAGGTCCTGATCGAAAGCGGAAAATTCGCCATGGGCAAAGGGCCCGGAGACATTGAATATTCCATTGCCCTGACCGAGTACCGGCCCATTAGCGTTAAGCGGCTGTAGGAGGTGTGGCCATGCGCCTTACGTACATTAGCCACAGCGGTGCCGCCTGGGATATCACTGAGGTTCTGCAGTCTGTAGTATGGTCAGGAGATTATCAGCAGGCGGCCAGGAAAGCGGAAGTCACTCTGCTTTGGAACGAAACAGACCCGGCCTTCCCACGGGAGATCATAGGCAATATCGATAACGGAGAGATGTTGATCCTTTATGATGATAACGGCGCAGAACTTATCCGTGGATATGTGTTTTCACTCAGAAAAGCCCTGAACAGCACGGAGCGGAGCTACACAGCCTATGACGGCCTGATCTACCTGCTCAAATCCTCCGTTGCACACAACTTCCAAAACACTACGGCCCAGGGGATCACCCGCCAGGTAGCCGCAGAGCTCAACATCCCAGTGGATGCACTGCCAGATGATTTAGGGGTATCCCTTTCCTTTGCACATATCGCAAAGCCCGCCTACGAGGCCGTCATGGGCGCCTGGACGCATGTCAAAAAGGCCAGCGGAATGCGTTACCTGCCTGTCATGAAGGCAGGAAAGCTTGGCATCGCTGTCATCGGAGATATCGTGGCCGGCAGAATCCTGACCCCTTCCACCGACCTTGTAGCCGGAGAGGTCACATCCAGCATTGATGGCGCTGTCACCCGCGTACTGGTAGTTGACAATAAGGGTAAGGCATTGGCTGCCGTGGAGAATACCCAGATGCGCATGTTGTATGGCATAATGCAGACCACTGTGCAAAAAGAGAGCGGCCTTAGCGCAGACGCACAGGCGAGGGACCTTTTAAAAGGCTCAGACGATCAGATAAGCCTTTCGGAGATCATCGGCGGCCCGGATGCTTTGGACCTGGTCACAGGAAACGCGGTGCTGGTGGAAGACCCCACCACCGGTCTTCACGGAAAGTTTCAAATTATCAATGATTCACATACATTCTCAGACGGCTTGCACAAGGTTTCCCTTGGGCTGTCCTTCGAGGGTATGATGGACGAGGTTGAAGTGGAATTGGTCAAGGCCAAAAAGAAGAAAGGCCCGGAGAATGAAGAGATATCCTGGAAAGGCGCGGAAGAATACGGAGGAACATAAACCCAATCGGCCGGTGCAACATCAAGGCGGGCCGGTGGGTATGCATGCAATAATGGAGGTGGCTGATGGTGGCCGGCCGTGCGGAAAATCCCTTTTCGGCTCTTTTGAACATGATGCGGCAGCAGGGCGCTGCCAACAATCCGCCGCCCTGGGGCATGGGGGAAGTGGCGCAGCTTTCTCCTATTAAAATTCGCTTCGGCGGCGTAGTTCTGGAGCCTTCGCAGCTATTTTGGCTGCATGGTTTTACCGATTCACAATTGCAGTTAGGGTCCCAGGTGGCGGTTCTGCCGGACCCTGACTTTACCATGTTCCTGATCCTGGGCGAGAGGGTGATTTGATGTCAGTGTTTCCTTTCCTGGCGGCCCCGGTTTTAAAACCCCAAAGCCTGCCCCTGTATGAGGAGTGGGCTTTTGATTTTACTGCGGGGCGCCTTATTGTGGCCGATGGACAAATGCGCAAGGTTACGGGCATAGAGGCGCTCAAGGTATGGATCTATAAAGCCCTTTTAACGGCGAAGGGCCGCTGCAAAGCGTATTCCGCCGCCTTCGGTAGCGAACTGGAAGAACTGGTGGGCAGCACGTACAGCCAGGCGGCGGTACGGTCGGAGGCCCAGCGAATGGTGGCGGAAGCGCTGCTGGTTTCACCCTATATCAGCGCGGTCCCAAGCGTGGAGGCAGCCCTTGACGGCAGCCTGCTGGCAATCAAGTGCTCCGTAGCAACGGTCTACGGCGGCACATCTTTGGAGGTGACGGTATGAGTGATTCCCTTGCCCGGATGAAGGCCCGGGTAACCGGCTGCCCTGTCGCGGAGGGCAGCTTTTTGTATGACGCGTTCGCACCCGTAGCCCAGGAGATCGATACCCTGGCGGATGAAACGCTTCCCGCTGCCATGGACGCATATATGCCGGACACGGCCACAGCCGGCGACCTGAACCGTGTTGCCCAGGCGTACGGCATCACAAGAAAGCCCGCGGCTTATGCGGTTGGCCTGGTAACATTCACAGGCACACCCGGCACGGTCATCGGGAAGGCAGTCCCTGTGTCCACCCAGGCCGGGTTTGTGTTTCTTACGGACGAACAGGCTGCCATTCCCGCAGGCGGCACCGTCACCGTGGCCGTAACGGCTGCACTGAACGGTTCAAGGGGCAATATCGGCGCCGGCGCCGTGATCATGATCCCTGTCGGCGTTGCCGGGGTGGACAGCGTTATAAACCAGGAACCGATAACCGGCGGGGCGGATGAGGAAAATGACGATTCATTCCGTAAGCGGCTGCTCTTGAAGATCCGCCTTCCTTCCGCCAGCGGCATCGCGTCGGATTATGTGCGCTGGGCGCGGGAGGTTCAAGGCGTGGACGATGCCCGCTGCGTGGGCCTTTGGAATGGCCCCGGTACGGTGAAGGTGATCATTGCAGGCGAAGGAATGCAGCCGGCGGATGCGGACACGCGCCAGAGATGCGCAACCTACCTGGAAACCGTGCGGCCCATAGGCGCGCAGATAACGGTGGCCAGCGTAACGTCCGTTGTGGTAAATATTGCGGCCACGGTCACCCTTGCAGCAGGGTATACCAAGGCTGCGGTCACAGGCGCTTTTTCCAACGCGCTCCAGGCGTACTTCAAAGACCAGGCGTTCTCCGTGAACTATCTCTCCCATGCGAAGGCAGGCGCCCTTTTGCTTTCGGTGGATGGGGTACTTGATTACGCATCGCTTACATTGAATGGCCAGGCGGCCAATGTGGCCTTGACGGATGAGCAAGTGCCCACCCTGGGGACGGTGGTGCTGTCGTGACCGCACTTGAACGGCTGGAAGCCATGGTTCCTCCCTTTGTTCGGGAGGACCCAGTGATGCATGCATTTTACGATGCATCAGCACCGGAGCTGGATGCTGCCTATACGGCTGCGGCCGAGCTGCCCAAACAGCTATGGCCGCACCTTGTATCTTATGGCATTGCACGCCTTGAGAAAGTGTTCGGCCTGGCCACCGATCCCAGCCGGCCCTTGGAATCAAGGCGGAGCGCCCTGATAGCAAAGCTGCGCGGCAGCGGCACATCCACATTCGCGCAGATCAGTGAAATCGCCCAGAGCTTTTCCAACGGCGGCGTGGAGATCACAGAACTGTTTTCGGAATACGCGGTGGAGATCGAATTTACCAACAGCCTGGGTGTGCCGCCTTACCTGGAAGAATTAAAGAAGTCACTGCGGGCTGCCATCCCCGCGCACCTTGCCATAGCATTTATCATGAAATGGCTCACCTTGGGCGATCTGAAAACAGCCGGCGTAACATGGGGGCAGCTTCAGTCCGCTGGCGTGACCTGGGAGC
>JAEZJP010000293.1 GCA_023415715.1 Bacillota bacterium | reverse complement strand
ATTTTGGCGCATAACAAACCCGCCAGCAGGCAGCCCAAAATAGCGCCAACGATATTCAACCCGCCGTTCCCGATCTCAAAAAAGTGCCACAGACCGCCGAATTCGCCCATCTCGTCCAAGAAGATCCATTCATAGCGTACGGCGCAGTAAATGAGCCTGGCCAGAAATAAAGCAAGGGGAGCAGCACACAGCGCATAAACAAAGGCAGTGCTCTTTTTCAGGCCACGCTTGACTGCTTGTGTGTGCATCAAAAATACACAGGAAAGCGCTGCCAGCGTCACCACAAAGCTGTATGCATCCACCGGTAAGCCAAGTGATTCAAACCAGATGACAGGCTCGTTCATTTTCTACTCCACCAGCGTCGCAAAATAGATGATGTCGCTTAAAAAGCGTTCTATCTCCGGTGAGTTGACCTTCGTATACACAAGCTTCCCCGTTTTGGGATCGGCCTGCTTGAAGTTCATGGTAGCGCTGTTGCCCCCATCCAGATTGAATGCCAAAGAGCACCCTGTTTCCTTGAATTGATAACCCAGTTCCTCACACAGCGCCGCAAATTCCGGTATCGTCATGCCTTTGGAGCCGCTGCTTTGCGGCCCTTCCGTGGTAACCAGCAGGTATTCCAATGTGCCAAGCTGGGCAATGGCAGAACGCTGGGTGGAATTTTGCGCGCCCAGGCTGCCGTTCTCATAATCCTTTGCTATGACGGATTTGCCGCCGGCCACCAAAACAGGGCCGAAGCAAAACGCCTGGTACATGTCCTGAACATGAGCATCATAGTACTGGCTGTACATTTCCTTTGTACACTTTTGAATGTAGCTGAAATCGCCTTTCTTATCGATGATCAGTACATCCATGGTGCCATTGGCATTGTTGCGTACCTGCTGTGTCTGGCGCATGACCACCTGGCACTTGTCGGACTTGGTGAAATAATCGCCGTTCAAGGCAATCACGGCATTGACCGTCTTGGCCACATTTCGGCCGCGGCCTGTGGATGTTGAGCGGAAATTCGCCTTGGGAGAATTGACGATCGCAGCCGGCACTGTTCGAAGCTGAGAGGGATCACTGATTTTCACATAGGCATAGGTATAATCGGTATCGGCGTAACGCCCTTCAAATAACTTGACCGATATGGAATTATCCTGATATTCGGTATTGGAAAGAAATGCTTCATCCTTGGGAACGGAACCCCCGGTATACGTATCCATCGGTAGGGGATTAAGCCCCTCCGCCGCAGCGCTCGAAGCCAGCGCTAATATCAGCGCCGGTAGAGCAACGCACCTTAAAATGGTATGCAGCCGCATCATGTTGTCTCCTTATGCTTTTGTATATGGCTATATACTTGCTGAGCATATCACACACAAATTGGAAAAGTCAAGCGTAATTGACAGGTTGAGGCGGCGCGTGATACACTAAAAAAATCAAATATCTGGTAGGGGAAATTATGAGAAAACTTATTGCCGTCACACTTATTTTGCTGATATTGACATTATCCATCTCTGCACTGGCGCAAACGCAGGTCATTACGCTCACCGTTACCGGGGACGCGCTTCTGGGCAACAACGATCCTGTAAGCAAAACGGACTATGCTTTTAGGCGCTATATCGAAAAGTACGGCTATGCTTATCCCTTTTCTAAGCTGCAAAATCTTTTTGCCAATGATGATATTACATTGGTCAACCTGGAATGCGTATTCAATGATAGTGAACCCATGCAGAAAAGTCACTTCAGCTTCCGGGGCCCTACCGGCAATGCGGGCATATTAAGGGAAAGCAGCATTGAAGTTGTCAACCTGGCCAATAACCATTCGGGCGATTATGGCAAGGCGGGCTTTGCCTCCACACTGGAAGCGCTTGGCGCTGCCGGGATCAAGTATAGCGGCTCAACCGGGAACGGCAACTACACCTGCATTTGGGAAAAGGATGGCATCAAGATCGGCTTTGTGGGCGTGATCCCCCTTTATTACAAAGATCACGCAAAAGAGGTCAAGCGCTGCTTCGACTCGCTCAAGGAAGCGGGCTGCCAGGTAATTGTCGCCTCGCTGCATGCCGGCATGGAGTACAGGCCTACTCATGGCAGCCTGCAAGAAAAGTATGGAAATACACTGCGCTCACTTGGCGCCAACATCATTATAGGCAACCATCCCCATGTTCCCCAGGGTGTAAAAGTCCAAGACGGTGTAACCCATCTGTATTCCCTGGGCAATGCCTCCTTCGGCGGCAACACGGGCGTTGACGAGGCGGTGCACTGCATACAAAGCTTTGTGGCGCAATTTGACCTGACATTTGAGGATGGCATCTATAAAGGCCATCAGCTCACTATCTGGCCGATCCACATCAGCGGCGTTTCCCCGGAAAATAATTACCAGCCCGTGCTAGTATCAGGCGGAGAGGCCGAAGCGGTCATGAAGCGTATTCAAAAAGACACCAGGTTTAAACTCAGTCCCTATGTGGAAGGCGAAGGAGCTGTTCAGCCTTTTGTTCCCTGGGAAAAATAAAGGAAGATTGCATCCGTTCTTTAAATGAAGACAAAAGCTTGCCATTCCGCTTAAGATTTGGTACACTCGAGCCAACTTTTTTACTTTTTTAGTGGAAAGCGGGATATATATGGTTCGCAGGCTGCTGTCTTTGCTTCTTGTGCTTCTTTTGCTCATTCCGACCCATACGCTTGCGCAGCCCATAAAGCATACTCCCCTTCCGGATGAGCTGATTGTAAAAATGAAAGAAAAGACAATCAGGCAGAAAAACGGAAGCACAGTCCGGGCCTTTTATCCTACTACCGCAAACCTTAAAGTGAATGAAGAATTGGCAAACATTATCGACAGCTTAATCGAGAAAACGGCTCCCGGCCTTCCCGAAGGAAAAAAAACGCCGAAGGATTCAAGGCTGGAAGTCCGCCCCATCTATTCCCCCACCGGCGTTTCCTGGCTGAGCTTTCTTATACTTTCCCGCACCGTTTATTACAGGCAAAATATGGACAGTGAAATAGTCTCAAGGACATATGATATTTCAAGCGGCAGGCGGATACTGCTTACCGATATCTTCCCGGAAGACAGCCTCGGCTGGGATGTACTTTCCAATGCGGTTCAAACGCAACTGTCCGCCTATTTTCCCGAAGAGGCAGATAAGAAGGCCTTGGCGGCGCTGTGTTCAAAAGAAGCGCTGAAAAACGCTGAATTTACGCTTGGGGCAGCTAAACTGGAGCTTCACTACCCAGCTGCGGCGCTGTATCCTGACCGCACCACATTGATGCACGTGAAGGTGTATTACCACGACCTTATTGGCATGATGACACAGGAAGCGGCATTGCAAACGGACAACAGCCGCTATCCCATGGTTGCCCTGACCTTTGACGACGGTCCGCGCTATGGCGGCACAGTAAACCTTCTGGATGATCTGGAGGATTACGGCGCGAAGGTGACTTTCTTCCTCATTGGCGATGAGATAGAGAACAACAGGGATGTGGTGCAACGACAGCATGACGAAGGCCATACTGTGGCCAGCCACACCTGGAACCACTTCGATCCAAAAAACCTTTCGACAAATGAATTGTTTGAAAACAAGGCGATGTTCGATCAGCTTCTCACAGATACAACGGGTCTTACTGCCCCCTACATGCGCGCGCCGGGCGGCAGCTACCAGAAGTTTGTAAAGGTTGGAATCGGATTGCCGCTGATCGAATGGTCGGTCATCGGCGGCGATATCACAACGACCGATTACGGCCAGATCAAAGCCATCGTGGCCACAAACGCAAAGGATGGCGGCATCATACTGCTGCACGATTCGAAGAGCGCCACTGTACAGGCGATACGCGGCATTCTTTATTTGCTGCAAAACAAAGGATTTCTTTGTGTGACGGTGGAAGACCTGTTTGCACGCAACAACTCAAAGCTTGAACCCAACGTAGTCTACCGGGACGCAAACGGCTGGATTGAGGAAAACTAGGTAAAAAGCAAAGCCGGGGTATGATTTGCCCCGGCTTCTTCAACATCCTATCGACATTACTTGCCTTTGAACGATGCGGCCACCTTGGCGCGCCTTACTATCTTTTTGCCTGGCAGACCATGCTTTTCGCGTTCCCAAAGCACGATGTCCCGCATGGTCTCCTCTATGGGCCGCACGGTATAGCCTAGCTCAGTTTTGGCCTTTTCGCTGGAAAAGCAGTCATTGCTTCTTAAAGTATACAGGGAATATCTTGTAAACAAGGGGCGTTGGCTGCGCAGCTTATCCAGTGTTTCAGCCAGCGGCGCAAAAGCGGACACCAACCACAGCGGCAGCGCCAAGGGCCGCCTTTTGATCCCGGCGGACTTTTGCAGCATGCCCGTAAGCTGCCTGATCTCGTAATGGGAGTTGGCAAGGATATAGCAGTTCCCGGGTTTTCCTTTTTCCAATGCCAGAATGCATCCACCGGCCACATCCCGCACATCTACAAAATCGTAACCCCCCTTTACGATGGCCGGAAGGCGCCCGTACAGATAGTCCCTGAAAATCTGGTTGGAGTGGTTGCTTCCCTGGTCACCCGGGCCAATAATGCCGCTTGGGTGCACCACCACAACATTCAGCCCGCTCCTGCCTGCCTCCAATACGATCTGAGTGGCTTCCGCCTTTGTTTTGGCATATGCCCCCGAAACAGCATTACTATTGAAAATATCCGTCTCCCGTACGGTTTCACCCCGTGGCTTTTCTGGCAGCGCGTGCACTGAGCTTACATATAAAAGACGGTGCACATGATTTTCCATGCTAAGCATTACAATATTCCTGGTGCCTTCCACATTCACCCGGTGAAGGTTTTCATCCACCTTGGCCGCGATCGTTACAATGCCAGCGGCATGGACAACATTCACTTCATCCTCCGGTGCTGCCTGAAAAAAGGGCCGGAGGGAATCAATGTCCCGCACATCCCCTAAAACAGACTCCACTTTCAGGCCGCTCAGCAGGGAATCGTTCTCTCCGGGCAGCGTAAGTATACGGACTCTTTCACCCTTAAGCACAAGCTGCCTCACAATCTGGCTTCCCAGATGTCCGCAGGCCCCCGTTATCAGATACAAAACAGAGCCCACAATAACGTCCCCTTTCCCATATGAACAACAAGTTGTTGATTATCTTTCCTGCTTTATTATAATAGGGGCAGGAAACGGATACAACAGACAGCCTTTTAGAATCTGTACGTAAGCCGACAGAAGAGGAAAGAGTTGTTCGACACGTATGTAAAAAGGAGGCGGCAGTGTGGAAAAGGAAATGGATCAGCGGGTCAGAATGACAAAACTGATGCTGCGCCGGGGGCTTATAGGCCTTCTGGAGAAAAAACAGCTCAAGGATGTAAGTGTGACGGAGCTTTGCCGGCAATCGGGTATTAACCGGGGAACTTTTTATGCTCATTATAAGGATATCGACGATTTGCACCGGAGCATCGAAGAAGATGTATTCGCAGAAATACAAAAAACGATGGACGCCCACCCCATTCATCCGGCGGGCTACCGGGCGGAAAAGGAGCAAACCATCTATTACGCCGTATACGAATTTCTGGATCACAGCAGTGACCTGCGCAGCCTGTTGATGAACAGCCAGGCTTACAACCCGCTATTGCAAAAGCTGCTTGTCATAGGCTATGAAAAGTTTGCATCGGAATACCGCAGGCTTCACCCCGGACCGGAGGAAGGCCAAATACGCTTTACGTTCAACTTTGTGGCTGCGGGATTATTGAACCTTCTGAAAGACTGGATATCAAGCGGCCGGAAAGAGCCGGTGGATGTGATGGCCAAGCGGACTGAGCAGCTGGCGCTGGCATGCATCAAGGCATGACAGGGTTTCTTGCCTGACAAAACTGGGTTTCCTGCCTGGCGGGCTTATGTTGACGTGCCGCCTGTTTTGCCTTACAATATATAGAATCCTTGTTGCGAAACGTCTGATTGCAACGGCCTGAAAAGGAGCTATCCCATGGTTCAGTATCCCTTGGTTCGCAACCTCAAAATGGCGCTTATATGGCTCGTGGCCTATGTGGTGCTGCTTTGGATCACTTCCTATATCCCCGTATTGTTTATCTTCCTGTGTTTTGTTTCCCCTGTGCTGCTTGCTATATGCGGCATAAGGGCCGGCTTTGTTCCCATGGCAGCCTGTGCCATGCTGGCGCCTGCCGCGGCGTGGTTGAACTTCGGGGGTACGCTGGCGCCCCTTCTTTGCGCGCTGTATCTTTGGCCATTTCTGGCTGTGCATGTGGTCTGTTTTTCCCGCAAGATTCCTTTTTGGCAGGCTGCCGCGGCGCATGTGGCGCTGCTGGCTGTCAGCCAAACGGCCATCCTGCTGATCCTTCGACCCTATCTTGGAGGCAATCTGTTTTCCGGCGGGGCTGAATTTCTTGTGAACCAGATTTCCGCTTCTCCGTATGGGGATCAAATTCTGCTGCAGTTATATCAGTCCCGCCTGCTTACAGTCCCGGAAGAGATGCTCACGGGCTTGCGGGCGCTGGCGGAAGCGATTTGGACTTCCATGACCTCCGGCGCGCTTATGCCCAGCGTCCGCACGGAATTATTGAACGGTCTTCGGACGCTGCTCGAAAATTCCCTGTATACCTTTCTGCCCACCACAGTAATCAATAACGCCATTCTGGCTGGGGTGTTCGGCGTGGCATTCCCCATCGTATCCGCCCGGGCCAAAAAGATTCCCGTTCCGGAGATGGCGCCATTTGCCTCCTGGCATCTAAGCCGCAGCACCGGTTTTAAGGTATTGCTCCTCGGTCTTGGGAACTTTTTACCCACCCTATTCCCCAATCCGGGTATGCTGCTGGCCGGAAACATGATGTGGGCTGCATTCTCCACTATTTTTGTGATTCAAGGCGCGGCGCTGATGGATTTTTTTCAGACGCGCGGCGGAAACCGCCCAGTCTTCCGCAGGCTGTGGCCGTGCCTTCTTTATCTGCTGGTGCCCACACTGCTTATGATTCTGGGCATCGCGGACCAATTTTTGAATATCCGTGGCTTACGAACGCCAAAAGAGAGGGAGGAAAGCTGAAATGAAGGTCATTTTGCTTCAGGATGTAAAAGGTTCCGGTGTAAAGGATGAAATCATCAACGTATCCGACGGATTTGCTCGCAATTATCTTTTCCCCCGTAAATGGGCCATGGAGGCTACACCCAGTGCACTGAAGGAAGTAGAACGCAAGCGCGAGGCCGAAGCGAAGAAAGAAGCGGAACGCAAGGCGGAAGCACAGGCCAAGGCGCACCTTCTGCACGGCAAGATCATACAGCTAACCGCAAGGTGCGGCGAAAAGGGCCGCCTGTACGGCAGCATCACCTCCCAGGAAATTGCCGAAGCGCTTACAAAACAGCATGGCCTATCGGTAGACAAGCGCAAAATCGAGCTTCCCGAACCCATCCGCCAAGTGGGGGATGTGGATGTGACTGTCTGGGTGTATCCCGGCATTACCACCACCATGAAGGTGCACGTGGCCGCTGCCGAAAAGTAAGTTGACGGGGAGGTAGCGACCATGGAACAAGGTATGGGCCGGGCCGTACCGCCCCACAGCCTGGAGGCCGAACGCTCGGTGCTGGGTGCCATGATGCAGGATCCCGCCGCTGTCATGCTGGCGGCGGAACTGCTAACAGCGGAGGATTTTTACGCTCCCGCCCACCGGGAACTGTTTTCCGCCATGCGCACGCTTCATTCGTCGGGCAGCCCGGTGGACCTGGTCACAGTAGACAGTGAACTGAACCGCCGGGGTACGCTGGAAGGCATCGGTGGAACCGCATATCTCATTGAAGTTTCCCAGTATGTGCCCACCACCGCCAATGTGAAAGCCTACATTGGCATCGTATCGGAAAAATCCACATTGCGCAGGCTGATTTCCGCCTCCCAGCAGATCAGCACGGAAAGCTACAGCCAGCAGGACCCTGTGCCTGATATATTGAACCATGCGGAAAAAGCCATATTTGACATCGTTATGCGAAGGGCAAGCGGTGAAGCGCTTGTTCGCATCGACGAGATATTAACTTCCACTTACGAAAAAATTGAGGAACTGGCGAGGCTAAAAGGACAGATAAACGGGGTGCCCACCGGCTTTTATGACCTGGATAACCTGCTGACGGGCATGCATCCGGGCGAATTGATATTGATCGGCGCCCGTCCTTCCATGGGTAAAACCGCACTTGGTATGAACATTGCGCAGCACGCCTGCCTAAACAAGGGCAAAACCACCGCTGTGTTCAGCCTGGAAATGCCCAGGGAGCAGATCGTTATGCGTATGCTCTGCTCCGAGGCCAGGATCAATTTGCAAAAGGTGCGCTCCGGCACGCTCAAAGACGAGGATTGGATGAAGCTGGCCAAGGTGCTCGGCCCTATTGCTGCGTCGCCCCTGTACATCGACGATACGGCGGGCCTCACCCCTACGCAGCTTCGAAGCCGCTGCCGCAGGCTGATGATGGACAAGGGCCTCGATTTGATCGTTGTGGACTATCTGCAATTGATGGGCAGCGATAAAAAAACGGAAAACAGGCAGTTGGAAGTCAGCGAGATCTCCAGACAATTAAAGGGCATTGCCCTGGAATTGAAGGTTCCCCTCGTCGCCTGCGCGCAGCTTTCCCGTGCACTGGCCAGCCGTCAGGACAAGCGGCCTGTGCTAAGCGATTTAAGGGATTCCGGCTCCATCGAGCAGGATGCCGATGTGGTCATGTTCATCCACAGGGAAGGTTATTACAACATGACCGGCGGTGAGGAAGACAATATGGGCGAAATTATCCTTGCCAAGCAGCGCAACGGCCCCTTGGGCACGGTGAAGGTGGGCTGGTTCAGCGAATATGCCACTTACACCAATCCGGCGGGGTTTGACGCGCCTTAACATTTTTGTTAAAGGAGGCTCCGTTTTATGGAGCAGACGACCGTTTCCCAGTTCGTTAAGGATTTGCGGTTTGAAGGATATTTACTGGTCCGCTCCGCCGAGCAGCGCACGGCTACCAGCGGCAGCCGCTATCTGGACATGAACCTGGCGGACAAGTCGGGGGAAATCAACGCCAAGGTGTGGGACAGCGCCGTAACAGCGCCCCAAACGGGAACGGCCATTAAGGTGCGGGGCCTTGTTTTGGAATATAACGGCCGGCTTCAGTTGCGGGTTGATAAAATGCGCCCCGTGGAGCCGCAGGATGAAATGGATATTTCACTGCTTACGCCCTGTGCCCCGGAGCCGCCGGATCAGATGCGCCTTACACTTCTAAAGGTCATCGACGGCATGACAAGGGAGCCGCTGAAGGCGTTATTGATGGAAGCTTTGCGCATGGCCGGGGAGGAGCTTGCCTATTTCCCCGCCGCCCAGAGGCTGCACCACGCTGAGCGCAGCGGGCTGCTTCATCATACCACCAGCATGCTCAAAACGGCTGATGCTGTGCTTGCCTGTTATCCATTTCTGGACGCCGACCTTTTACGGGCCGGTGTCATCCTGCATGACCTGGCAAAAATTGCGGAAATGGACAGCGACAGCTTTGGCAACGTCAGTGATTACACGGCGGACGGGCTTCTGGTCGGCCATTTGGTACGGGGCGTTGCCCAGCTTAGGGAAGCGGCCGCCAAGGTTCAAATTGACGGGGAGCTTGTATTGCTTTTGGAGCATATGATTATCAGCCATCACGGCGAACCGGATTACGGCAGTCCGCGCCGGCCCATGTTTCCGGAGGCGGAGGCGCTGCATTGGATCGACGTACTGGACGCCCGCATGAATGAGATGCAGGGCATTCTGGACAGAATCCCGGAAGGCACCTTCAGCGAAAAGATCTGGTCTTTGGACAGGCGCATATACCATCCCAGATATGACAGCCTGGATATGAAAAAGACCGGAGAAGAACCTCTGGCGTAAGTCAAATTTGACAGCGCCTTCATCTGCTGATACAATAAAGATGATGTTTTACAAAACCGTCACGAATCGTTAAATGGGAATGAATTTGATTCGTCAATCGTTATCATTTTTGATGTACCATAATGCACGTATACGGCAACGGATGGAGGAAATGCATTTGATGCGCAAAATAAGCTTGGTTTTGCTGCTGTGCGTTTTGCTGGCTGCCCTGTCCGGCTGTGCCTCGCCACAGCTGTTTGACATGGCAACGCAGGCGCCGGCCGGTTATGGTTTGCCCACCCCCACAATAGAACCGACGGCGGTACCGCAGGGAGATACGGATGTTGCGGGCGATCCATTGGGCGAGGAGGATTCAGGCGGGGATATCACCGCGGAAACGCCGCAGGATGTGGCATCCGTGGAAACCTATGCTTATGCCGGATCAACGCCCCTGCCGCTTGACCCCATTGATATGCCCACCCCCACGCCCCGCCCGGCACTTACATTCAGCTATACGACCTATGAGGCCACCAAACTGGGCCTGAAGTTTGACGGACCTGTCGGCTGGACGAGTGACGATTCCATCGATGACACATTTACACTCACCGAGCCCGAGAAGAGGGACAATTACACCGCCTTCATCACCATTCGCAAGGTTCCTGTCAACAAGGATTACAACCAAAGCGACTTGGTGAAGGAAGTCCAAGGCATGCTGGATACCATCAGCTCCACCAACTTTAACAAATCAGATTGGCGGCCATCCAATACCGCTGAGAGAACGCTGATGGATCACGATGGAGTATATGCCGATTACCAGGGCACATTGGTGGATGGAACCCGGGTCCGCGGCCGTGTGCATGTGATCTGCATCGACAAGGTGTTATACAGCGTTCACATGTCCCACGCTGCCGGCTACAACTCCGACTATTTGAAGAACCACGCAAAGATCAGGGAAACGATGACGCTAACCAAATAGTGTACGATATCCATATGGGCCGCCCTAAAAAGGCGGCCTTTTTTTGTAATCTGACGCATAGGTTTGAAAGCATGCCTGTTAAGGCCCCCCCTATCATGGTTGCGCCTGTGTCTACCCTATGCTACAATAGCAACAGTATAAATTGTCGAAAAAAAGGAGGCTGTGCGTATGCTGTCCAAAAAATACGCGGTAATTGCCCGTACGCGCAGTGCCATGATGACGTTGATGTCGCTCAGCAATTTATACGCTTTCATGTATTGCATGCTTGTCTCCAGATCCTTGGTTGCCATGCCCATCTTTGGCGGCGCGCTGTTTATGAGCGGGCGCGCTGCCGCCGTATTCTTCCAAAGCTACACGGGCGAAGCAAGGAAATACTTAAGCTTTACGGCCCGCTGGCTGGGGCCTGCAATGCTTTCCATTCTTCTTCTATCCAACTTTTTTCTGCTGATGATCTACCCCATCACATTGGAAAACCCGGCGGTATGGATCTTGTTTGCCATTGTGCTTGGCATTACCATGCGCGGCATCCTTTGCCGACGCATTATGCGAAGGTACGTAAACGGGCGTCTGCCCAGGCGCCGTTTTTGGATAATATCCATCTTGTGCCACGTAGTCCCTGCGGCGGTTGTGGCCATTTTGCTCACCTGGAGCGTGGATGAACTGCCCGCATGGCAAATGTTTGGCGGCTTCCTGCTAAGCGCCGTGCTGGAGGCATACTCCCTTTGGAAGGACAGATCGCAGCTGAAAGACCCCGAAGCGGAGATTCCCCGGGAAGATTCCTTCCGCTCTCTGGCCCAGGGCCTGCATAAAATGAATGCCTTCAACGCTTATGAGCTTATGCACAACCTGATCCTTGTGGCGCTGCAGGTAACGCTTGTAATGCTCTATACCTTTATTGCCACCTCTGCGCAGGAGATACTCACCTGCATGCTTCTTTCCCTGGTATGTACACTGGCCGCCAGGGAATTGACTGACTGGATACTTGCCCGTACCAGACTCCGAGACCCGGACCCTGCGTATCTGCTGCTGATCGGCCTTTGCTGCTGGATGTACGGGCTGATTCTGTTCTCCCAGCAGATTTCCGGCAGCCTGAAGTTTGTAAGCGCTTATCTTTCCCTGGCGCTTTGCTCCTGCGGCGCCACCGTCAGCGCCACTTGCCTAGCGGGCATGGAGCGGGACATGCACCGTGTAGCACAGTTCGGCGCGGGGGAAGATTTGAGCGGTTATCCCTACATGCGCAGCGCCGGCCGCGAGGCCGCGGTGCTCGCCGGGCAGATGCTCACACTTTTGCTTTTGACGCTTTTATGCTTTTTAAACGGCTTCAACCTGCCAAGGGATGTGGAAAGCCTTGTGCGCAGCTTCCGCCCCGTGCTGGTGGTGCCCGCGCTTTTGCTGGTTCTGGGGGCCATGCTCAGCGTATTGAAATTTCCCCTTACCAAGCGGTACCTAAAGAAACTGCAGCGTTTTTTGCAGCTGCAGGGGGACGGCGAAGAAAACGCACCGCTGAAAAACCAATTGGAAACGGTGGTGATCCGCCGCCATCCCCGGCGTTACGGCCTGAAGCTGCTTATGGTTTTTCTGCGTCCCTTTTACTACCACAAGCTTGCAGGCCGCGAAAATGTGCCGGCCGGGATGGATGGGCGGCTGATTTTCATTTGCAACCACGGCGAACTGTACGGCCCGGTTGTCACCAACCTGTATGTGCCCTTTTCGTTTAGGCCGTGGACGATCAGCGATATGATGGACAGCCGGGAAAACGTGGCGGAATACTGCTATAAATATACCTTCAAGAGGCAGATGTGGCTGCCCGAGAGGATGAAAAAGCCAATATCCAACTGGCTGGCCCCCTTATGCATATGGGCCATGCGCTCCATTGAAAGCATTCCCGTCTACCGAAACAAACCCAGGGAGCTGATATCCACCTTCCGCATGTCGGTGGAAGCCATGCAGGCGGAAGACAATCTGCTTATCTTCCCGGAAAATCCCGACGCGGCCTCATTGGACAAACCTGGCTATCTTAAAAAGGGCATAGGCGATTTCTTTACCGGCTTTACCATGCTGGCCCCGCTGTATTATAACAAAACAGGCAAGAAAGCCATTTTCATACCTGTGTACGCCAGCCGTGAAAAGCGCACCATCTCCTTCGGCAGCATCATCGAATTCGATCCCGATAACCAGCCTACAGAAGAAAAGATGCGTATCGTGAACGGGCTTCGAGAATCCATGCTGGCCATGGGCCGGGCGCTTGGCGATTTGTGACCCTTTCGTGGTCCTATATAGCCTTATGAAAGTGATGGCACAGCCCCGCCGGATACTTACATAATCTGATTCAATCAGCGCAAACTACCTTCCGAATCTGTTATAGATTCAGAAGGTAGTTTGCTTATGAGCATTGACGTGATTATACTTGTTTTGGCATGGATCATCACAATAGTCGTGCTTGTTCTGACTGTGCCAAAAAATAAAATCAGAGAGGCACTCCTCATTTTCCTTTTCAAACAGCTGATCACTTGGGTAGTAGGCCTCGTGATTACGCAATACAGGCTGATCGAATACCCTATCAGATCGTTCCCCTATGCTACGAAAGCCAGCTTTGATTTTGAATATTTTATATATCCGGCGGTATGCGTTGTTTTCAATCTTCATTATCCGGTAGGGAAAAGCCTGTTCAGGCAATTCATGCACTACTTCATTACATGCACAACCATTACAATTGTGGAAGTGCTGTGCGAAAAGTATACCGATATCATCACATACATTCATTGGACGTGGTACATTACCTGGATCACGCTTGTTATAACCTTTTATATATCACGAAAGTTCTATCTATGGTTTTTCAAAATGAGTAACGAATAGAATAAGCTATGATTTTACCAAACCATTACTCTCAGCAGCACCATATAAAGAATGGTAGAAGCCGCGATGCTCAGGATGACGCTGCGCTTTTTAAGGTGCAGGCCCATGGCCGCAAGTGCGGCCAGTATCTCCGGAAGTCCGTAAGGCGGCCTTGTAAAATTCACAGCCTTAAAGCAATACACCACCAGCATCCCCATCACGGCATGCGGAAGCACCCTGCCCAGATACCTGATGAAGGGCGGGGTTTTTTGCGCCTTGGGAAAAAGCACAAAAGGCGCTGCGCGTATTAAAAGGGTAGCCAGCGCAATGATGCCAATCGTGGCTGCCGCCTGTATGTTACTCATTCCGCCACCACCTTTTCAAAGTACTTGCGGAGCAAGGCGAACAGGATCAGCAACCCGCCCATGGCCGGAAGCAGGAATTGATCCGGGCCGAACAGCAAAAGACTGACGATGGAAACACCCACGCCGATAATAGCCGGGCCGTGAGCCTTGTAAAATCCCTGAACGGCCTTTTCCTTTTCAACGCCAAGCCACTGCTCCACGAAAATCACCACAAACAGCGCCGTCATGGCAAATGCAATACCGTCAGTATCAAAAGCCAGCCATTCCCCCACCATGCTGCCAAAAAGCGAGCCCAATACCCAATAGCTTTGGTTTAACATTGAAATCAGGAAAAAGGTATCCTGTTCCCCCACCGTGTTTGGCGCCTTCATACCGTTTAGCAGCGCATACGTTTCATCCGTAAGGGAAAACACCATATAGGGCTTGCGCCATCCCATATCGGAAAACGGCTCCAGCATGGTCAAACCATAGAACAGGTGGCGGGCATTGACCAGCAGCGTCACCGCCAGCGCAGTCAGCGGCGAAAAGGCAGCGGCCAGCAGCCCCGCGGCCACAAACTGCATGGACCCGGCATATATGAACAGGCTCATGGCCAGCGCCCATAAAGGACCGTACCCCTTGTCTTTTAACAATATACCGAAAGCCGTACCCAAAAAGAGATACCCTGCCATAACCGGCAGAGTATGGGGAAAGGCTGCCTTCGCGGCTGCTATCATGGAAACTCTGGAGAAATTCTTTTGCATAGAAGAAAAGATAACTCCTTTTTAAATCGGATAAAACAAACAAGCGTATATAACTCCAGGGAGCAACGAGGGGCCTCAGCCCCTCGTTTGTAAATCCGAAATCGGCGACATTGAAAAGCGTGCCAGCGATTTTCACGATAGTGTTACGCCTGCAGCATCTGCTGATAGAATTGAATCCCAAGTTCAAGGTTTTCTATGGATATGCGCTCATTCACAAGGCTAAGGCCTTCTCCCTCCCCCGTCCTGAAAGGGGAGAACCTGTAAATGTTGCCGCCAAGCTCCTCATAGCACCGGGCATCTGTTGTGTGATAGTTGAGGCAGGGTACGGTCACCGTATCCGGAAACAGAATCTGGATGGCCGTGGCAAGCGCTTCCCAGGCCGGACCGCGGGCGGGCGAAAGGCCGCTGGGCCGCTCTGCATTTTGCACCATCAGGCGAATATCATTAGGTCCCGCCGCCTCTCTCAAATGGGCAATTACATTTTCCACCGTATCACCAGGCAGAATCCTGCAATGATAGGTAAACGCGTTATGCCTGGACAGCATGTCGGGAAACGTGCTGGCCTTGATCTTGGTGATGACGGCTGTGCTGCAAAGCTCCGCCTGAGGGATTTTGCCATGGCGCATAACCGATCGCAAAACGAAGAAGAACCAGCTGGGATGGCCGTACACCAGACGCTTGAAAAAAGGAAGATGAGGGGCCATGGCCTTGAACATCCATTCCACTGGCGGACTGAGCCTTGGCTTCATGGGGCTTTGGGCCACCCTGGCAGCTGCCAGCACCAGTTTTTCCAGGTCGGTGGGCAAATCGGGCTGGGCGGCATAGCCTCCCTCGCCTGTGATGGACAGTGCGATGTCCGCATATCCTTTTTCCGCGACACCCACTTTGGCAAAGCGGCCTTCCACCGCACCGCCGCCATCCAGTATAAAAGCGGGTTCCACACCCTGGGCCTGCAGGATCCTGCACATTTGCTTGGCACTGGAACCAAAAACCTCGGCATCCTGGGAAAAGGCAAACCAGATATCGGTGCTGGGCCGCCATCCGTTTTGAAGCAGGCTGTCCGCCGCCTCGCACAGGGCAATGAGGCGTCCTTTGCCTTCCCAGGCTCCGCGGCCCCATACATACCCCTGGGCGATAGCACCTGAAAAAGGCGGCTGCGTCCAAAGGGAAATTGTATCCTCCTCCACCGGCATCACATCCATGTGGTTCAGAAACAAAAGCGGCCTGGCCTTTTGCGCGCCGGGCAGCAGCATCAAAAGCGAGCCTCCCGCCACCGTCTGGGCATGGGCAGAGGCAAACAGCGTGGGATAGGCTTCCCGCAGCCTTTCCTGCAACTGAAGGAAGGGAGCCAAGTCATTCTCCTTAGGCTCCTTTTGGGATATGGTTTGAAGGGTGACAGCCATCGACAGTGTACGGGCCGCATGCGAGCCGTCCACTCTGGGGTTCCACCTTCCCAACAAAACACCCCCTTCATCTATCTTTTTGTAGTTCGCCGAAAGTGAAAAAACTCCTGTTTTCAACAAAATTCTTTTACTAAATGGCGTTGCAACGAAAAAAGAACTGGCAACAGTACAATGAACGTGTTATAATGAATTTTGATATGGTCTGACGGAAACGGCAGGCCTGTCAATATGGGAACTTATCATCACAGCCAGGAGCGATGGTTTTTTATGAAGAAGATCGGCGTATTGACCAGTGGCGGGGACAGCCCCGGAATGAATGCCGCTGTCGTATCCGTTGCCCGCAGCGCTGCCATTTACGGCATGCCGCTCATCGGCATTAAGCGGGGATACAACGGCCTTTTGCACAAAAGCGAAAATCTTGAGGATGACCTGGTAGAGTTACAGCTGGATACCGTGCTGGACATAGCGGACCTTCCGGGTACTTATCTTCGCACCGCACGCTGCAAGGAATTCCTCGATCCCGAAGTCAGGGCGAAGGCTGCCCAGTTCATCAAGGAGCAGGAGATCGGCGGCCTGGTCATCATCGGCGGTGACGGCAGCTTTCAGGGCGCCATGCGGCTGTGCGAGCTGGGAATCCCCTGCATCGGCATCCCCGGCACCATTGATAACGACCTGCCTTATACGGAAATGACGCTGGGCTTCGATACCGCCGTCAACGTGTGTATAGACGCGGTGCGCTCCATACGGGCCACCTCCCGCAGCCACGACAGGCCGGCTGTGGTGGAGGTCATGGGCCGCCATTGCGGGGACATCGCTTTGAATACAGCCGTCTCTACCGGTGCTGAAATCGTTGTGGTGCCGGAAGTCACCTGGAGCGTGGATACCGTGGCCCGCCGTTTGAACGCCCTCATTGCCGGGGGTAATACCAGGGCTACCATCGTAGTGGCCGAGGGCTGCTGGGCATCCATGAAACCCTTTGATTTTTGCGCCTTCCTGAACGCCAACGGCAAAAAATGTTTCGATGGCGAATCTATGACCGCGGTACGTTTCGCCTCCGTTATGAAGCGCAAATGCGGCATGGTGGAAGCCAGGGCCACGGTGCTGGGCTATACCCAGCGGGGCGCCAGCCCCACCTTCCGTGACAGCGCCTTTGCCTTTGAAGCCGGCAATATGGCCGTGCAGCTGCTACGCGACGGCATCAGCAACCAGGTTATCGGCGTGCGTCAGGGCAAGGTATTCCATATGCCTATCGACCGGGCGCTTAAGTGCACCCGGCGCTTCAACAAAAAGCTGTATTCACTGGTCAATCAAATGTAACATATATTGGGTATCGCTATCCTGCGTAAACAATTGCAGCCCGCTCCTTAAATGGAGCGGGCTCTTTCATATGGCATTATTCAATGGAGAAATCCTCGATGCCGCGCAGCAGTTCCAGCTCCCGCACATCCCTTGCTGTGGTATACATTTTATGTGTCAAAATGGCGCCCTTGCGGTAAAACAGGCAAATGAACGGAACATCCTGTGCAAACTTCTGCTGTATGGCCGCAAGACTCCTTGCAAAAGCATCGGGGTCGTTCTTGGTCCTAAGCTCCTTGCAAAGGCTTGTCATTTCCTCACTTTTGTAGCGGCAATAGTTGCCCGTATTATTGCTCATCAGCATAAACCCG
The DNA here is from genome assembly GCA_023415715.1 of Bacillota bacterium. Lineage (GTDB taxonomy): Bacteria > Bacillota > Clostridia > Christensenellales > Aristaeellaceae > JAEWAH01. The sequence goes on along the minus strand of JAEZJP010000293.1, from coordinate 1,336 downwards.
GGATCCGGCACCGAATCCATCTGATAGGCGACCATTGCCAGATCATAGGAGCCGGCGGACAGGCGGCTGCCAACCTCATCAAAGGTGGTGGTGTTCACTTTGACTTCAATGCCCACCTGTGCCAGCATATCCTTGATCATATTCGCCGTTTCCACACGTACGGCATTGTCGCTGTCTTCATAAACGTACATCTGCAAATGCAGATTCTTTACAGCGCCGTCCACCACCTTGTTCAGAAAGCCGTCGCCGTCAAGATCCTTCCACCCCTCCTCCGCAAGGAGGGTCTTGGCCTTATCCACGTCGAAAGCATAGGCTCCGGGCGTATCGGAGTACAGCCAGTTGCCGCTTACCATAGGCGTATCGGTGCGGGATACCATGTCCATGTAAACCTGCGAGGCGATTTTGTTCACATCAATGGCATAGCGGATGGCCTGGCGCATTTTGACGCTTTCCAGCTCAGCGGACTGGTTGTTCATCAGTAGCGTTTCCAACTGCCTGGAGCGGTAGTCCAGCCTTAAGGACGCCGTACCGCTTTTGTACTGTGCAGCGGCCATGGAGCGGGTAAATACAGCATCCACACGGGCATATTCATAGCTTTCAATGATCTCCTTGCTGCCGGTGTGGAAGGTGGCAGTAATTTCCTGCACCTGAGGCTTCTGGCGCCACCATTTGTCGTTGGTGGTCAGCCACATGTAATCCTGCGGCACGAAAGCGGAAATGACATAGGGCCCTGTGCCGGGAGGATTGGGCATTTGAATGCGGTCAGCCGGAAGAATGGGGTATGTCAAGGCATACAAAAGCCCGTAATATCCTCGGGCCGCCTTTATCACGATGGTCTGATCGCCATCCGCCCTGATGCTGTCGATGAAGTAGCGCAGATTCCCGTAATAGCCTTTGTCCGTGTTAGCTTCATCGTTGGCATAGTCCAGAATGTACTGGGTGGTTGCCACCACATCGTTCGCGGTGAGCGGCGTGCCGTCGGAGAAGGTTATGCCGCTGCGCAGGAAAAACGTCCAGGTCTTGCCGGAACCTGTCGGTGCCTCCCACCGCTCGCACAAAAGTCCCTGCGGGCGGTAATCGTCGTCAATGGTGATCAGGCTTTCATACACCATGCCGTACAGGGAGGTAAGATCCCTTTCCAATGGCTGGAGCGGGTAAATTTCCATTGTTTTTGTGGAAATGATACCGATGGTCAGGTCTGTTCCCACATTAGAGGCCAGTGCCACCGCAGGCAAAGCCAATATAAGGCACAGCGCAATGCAAACTGCCTTATGTAGGCTGTTCCTCCTTGGTAAAGTACAATCTCTCGTAAATCGCATAGGCCGAAACCACCCTT
>JAEZJP010000106.1 GCA_023415715.1 Bacillota bacterium | reverse complement strand
GGTACGCTCAGTGACCGCATAGGGCGCCGCAAGCCCTTCATCGCTTGGGGATATGTTTTGTGGGGGATCATGACCATCGGCTTTGGCGCTACCCAGTTTGTACCCAAAAGCCCGCTGATCGTTGCGGCAATCGCTGTCGTCGCAACGGACGCCATCATGAGCTTTTTTGGCTCCATGGGCAACGACAGCGGCTTTTCCACCTGGACCACAGACATTTCCAGCGAAGAAAACCGCGGCCAGCTTGGCGCGGTGATCGCTGCTCAGCCTGTGATTGCCACAGTGGTGGGAACCATCGGGTGCGCGGCACTGATCGAAATCTTTGACTATTTTGTATTCTTCATCGTTTTCGGCACACTGGTTTCCCTCATCGGCGTGTATAGCCTCTTTGCCATCAGGGAGAGCGGGGAAGCAAAACCCAATGCCGATCCCAAGGGCGCACTGCACCAGCTGCTCTCCTTCTTCCGTTTCCGTGTACTGTTTCAAAACCGCGAGCTTACGCTGGTCATTGCGGCGATTTCGCTTTTCTTTATCAGCTTTAACGTTTACTTTCCGTACATGATGATCTATTTCCAATATACACTGGGCTTTTCGTTGAGCATGGCGGGCATCCTCATGGCCGTGCCGCTGCTCATTGCAGTCCTTATCGCGTTCTCGCTCTCGCGATTCATCAACCATGGCCGGATTCCCCAGGTCTTTTGCTTTGCAATCATCTTAAACTTCTGCGGCCTGATGGCCATGCAGGCGTCTGCCATGATGATGCAGCTTCTGGGGATCCTCCTGGTGGGGATCGGATACATCACCGTCATGCAGTGCATGACCGCCTGGATGAAGAATCTTTATCCGGATGATATGCGCGGCCAATTTGAGGGTGTACGCATCATCGCCTCCGTGCTCTTGCCCATGGTCATCGGCCCCTGGATCGGCTCAGCGCTCATTTCGCGCTTCGGGTTAGATACCGTGATCCAATATGACTACGGCACTGCAATGGGCCGCGCTCCCACAGCCCGCTTGTTCTTCTTTGCGGGTTTCGTGGCTTTGACCGCGCTGATCCCGCTGTTCTTTGCCGCCAAGCGGTATGCGTTAGGCCGCGCCGTTCCGCCCATGCCTGAAGGCATCCTTCCCCAGCAGCGCATATCCGGCAGTGAGCCTATTTTATACCGGGATGGCACGCTTAAAGTGCGCGGTTATGCCACGGACGGCCACAGCGCCACCTTTAACCGCAAGCAGGTCAAAACAAGGCTGAGGCTCAAAGAATGGGACTTTTACCAGGTACAAAGCGAGGAGTATGTCTTGCAGATGACCATTGGGCACGTAAGCTATGTGGGCTCTGTGAGCCTGATGCTTTTTAGGCTGGATGGCACGCATAAATCTGTGGCGGAGCAGCTGCTCATCCTTCCCATGAACAGGTTAAAGATGCCCGTCTCTCCGGAAAGCGGTGATGTTACATATCATTGCAGGGATTTTGAGATCGCCTTCCGGCATGAAGGAAGCAGCCGCCGCCTCACCGCCAGGTCGCTGAGCCCAAAGTATGACTTCGAAGTGGATCTCACGCTTTCCGGTTTGCCAGCAGGTCAGGATGCGATGGCCATATCCACGCCCTTTTATGAAACCAACGAATTCTATTACAATTACAAGCTCACCGCCTTGCGTTCCGATGGGCGTGCGCGCTTTGGCAGCCACAGCGTCGATTTTTCTGCCCCCACATCCTATGGCCTCCTGGACTGGGGCCGTGGAGTATGGCCCTTTCGTCACGAGTGGTACTGGGGCAGTGCAGGCCAGCTTAAAGGTGAGCATGGTATTGGTTTGAACATTGGCTGGGGCTTTGGCAATACTTTAGCCGCCACCGAAAACATGATTTTCTACGATGGCAAAGGGCATAAGCTTCATGGCGTTTTCTTGGACCGGTTTGATCCAAACGCCAAAACGTGGCGCTTTACATCCAACGATGGCCGCCTTGCCCTTACCTTTGAAACGCTTTACAACCGCATCACGGAAAACAAGGTGCTTTGGATAGATAACCATTGTGACCAGGTTTTTGGCAAGTACTCCGGCACGCTTACCTTAGATGACGGGCATGTGATTGAAGTCAAGGATATGTACGGCTTCTTCGAACATGCAAGGAACCGGTGGTAATACTAATGAACTGGCAGAATCGCCATATACTCCTCCAGACAGAGCCCCTTTTCTTTCATGAGAAGAGAATGGGGAAGGCTCACATACCGGATGTGCCAGGGCTCGGCGGCAATACCCGTCAGCCGTTCCTTCTCCTCTGTGTACCGGATAATAAAGCCATAATCCCAGCAGTTTTCCGAAAGCCATGTGGATTGCGGCGTTTTGCGGAAGGATTCTCCCGGCACGGTGAGGTCAAAAGCCAGCCCGGTATGGTGCTCGCTGGCACCGGGCGTGGCCACCCGGCGCCTGGTAGCCTCTTCGGCCTTTTCTTCGGATAGGCCGTTGACGGTGCGGTATTTTTGATATGTTTCGTCCCAAATCCTCTGCTGCGTTTGGATAGAACGGTAGCCATCGCTTACCTGCCAAACGGTGAGGCCGTCTGTGTGGGCTGCCGATATCATGGCTGTGAGGGCATCCGCCGCTTCCTGGCATCCCAGGATGCCGCCGCTTGCATAGGTTATAAGCCCATCCGGACATGCGGACTCCAGCTCCACCAGATTTTCCGGTACGTATCCTTCCGGCAAGGGGTTGGCTTCATTCACCAGCAGAGGCAGGGGGACGGGCGTGGGTGAAAGCGTATTGGCGTGGGAAAGGGAAGGGGTTTGCGGCGGAGAAAAGGATGCCGGTTGGCTCGCGCTTGGAAGCAAGGGGGTAAATTCTTCCGGGCGTGGGGAATGAAAGTATAAGTAGAAAGCAAAGCCAAGAAGGAAAAAGAGAAGAAGGAATACAACCCTTTCAGCCTTGCGCGAATGATGTTTGTGCAGGAAGCGGTACATGCGTTCCTTTGGCTTTAGATGGCTGCTCCTATATGGGGACAACGGATATCGACAAAGTATGGACCGAAGTGCTAAACGATGCAACGTCTCCCCTCCATTGAGCCTTTCAAAAAAAGGACGTCATTTATACAAGGAAAGAAGGAGGTTTATTCTTGCTGGTTTTTGGCGAAATGGAAGGGAATGGATAAGTTTTACAAGTTTAAACAGGTTGAATGATCCAATGATGAATGATTTATACTCCTTGCTATCTCCGTGAGTTTATGTCAACTATTGTCCATTTAGAAAAAAAGGATACCGGTTGACACAAGAGGAGCCACCAAATGCGGTGGCTTTTTTTGTAATCCTGAAAACCAAAAACCACCTGTGAATTTCACAGGTGGCAATGATTATGCTTTTTAGTCGACCACTTCGCCGGTCAGCGCCTTCCAGCCTTTGCGCAGGGCTATTTGGTTGGTAACGCCGTAATCGGGGTCGTTCTTGCTTACCTCATCCATATCGCGCAGGAAATGAACACAGTTCTGGCCGTTGAAATTGTTGTCCTTGATGCTTTGTCCGCCATGAGCCACATCATGCATGGTGGCCACGGTCCAGACTCCACTTGGAAGCCGGACATAAACGAACTTGGGAGTCCAGGTGGTTTTCCCGCCAAAGGCGGCAAGCATGTTGGCGGTATCATCGGCTGTCTTGGGCTCGACATCCGCGTGCCTGCCCAGGGAGTACAAATGCAGCGTAAAGCTGATACCCGTCGCGGGATCATAAATGTAGATTGAGCTCTTTCCCCTGAGGGCAGGCTTGACGTCGTTGAACCAGTGAAGGAGTTTGATTTCACCAACCGAAGGGGCGTTGTAGGTGGCGGAGGAGGACGGCGCCGAGTACTTGGCTGCGCTGCCTGAATAAAGCTTGGTTTGCGTTTTAACCCCTGCCACACCATCCGCCGTCAGATTGTTGCGGCTTTGAAAGCTCTTGACCGCCGAAGCGGTCTTGCTGTCGTAGGTGCCTGTGGCCTCGACCTTATAATCAAGTGCTTTAAGCTGCGTTTGCAAAGCTTTTACTTCTTCGCCCGATGCGCCTGAACGCAGGGTTGCGTAGGTGGCCGAACCACCACTGGAGTTAGATGCCGTTCCTGCCGCCACTGCGGAGGAAGAGAACAGCGCATTGAAAGTCTTTGTGCCGGCAAGGCCGTCCGCCGTCAGATTGTTGCGGCTCTGAAAGGCTTTCACGGCTGCAGCCGTTGCGTTGTCATAGGTGCCGCTTGCGTTTTGGAGATAGTTCAGTTCCTTAAGTTTCGCCTGCACCTTATCGACGTCTGAGCCGGTGCTGCCCTGGGTCAGCGTACGGGAAAGGGGAGCGGAGGTGTTCGTGCCGGTAGAACCGCTTGTTTCATTGCCACCGTTTGTGGCATTGTTCCCGCTTCCCGCAAGCGCATACAGCTTGGCCTGGGTAAGCGTACCCGCCTTGCCGTCTGCCGTAAGATTGTTGGCCTTTTGGAATGATTTCACAGCCTTCAGCGTGGCATTGCCAAACTTTCCGTCGGTGCCGCCGGTACTGTAGCCAAGGCTTGTCAGCGCGGCCTGCAGGCTTTGCACGGCGCTTCCGCTGTTTCCGTAGACGAGGCTTCCGCCAGTACTCGTTGTTGTATTCGGTGCTGTACCCGTTGTTGTAGATTCGCCGGTTCCAGCCTTGCCGTACAGGGCGGATAGCGTCAGGTTTCCCGCCTTGCCGTCGCTGCTTAAGCCGTTTCCCTTTTGAAAGTTCTTGACAGCCTCCAACGTATTCGGGCCAAACTTACCGTCCGCATTGCCTGAAAGATAGCCAAGCGTTACCAGTGCGGTTTGCATGTTCCTGACTTCGCTGCCGGTATCGCCAAGCTCCAAAGTCGCATATCCTGCGGCAAAGGCAGAAGATTGCAACGCTCCTGCCTGCAGCAGCAATACGACGACAAACACAATCAAACGCTTATTGAATCTCATTTTGAAACCTCCTGATCATTCACAGGAGATAGTATACCAGAAGATTTCCAAATTGTGAATGAACATTACAAAATTGTTACATTTTTTATCATAACAATATTAAATAGCTCATGGTACAAGGTCATCATGATTTGAAAAATTTTTCTTTGTCAACCTATTGACAACATCGCAAATAACCGATATAATCGCATCGTAAAAATACGATTGACTTGAGGTGATTTCATGGATCTTTCAAAAATCTGCAACGCGCTGGGCAACGAAACCAGGTACCAGATCGTAAAGGCCATGAAGGACCACGCAATCGGCACTTGCTGCGATAAGATACAGTATTTTGAGGATGGTATCAGCGTGGCGGATGTTGTAACTACCACGGGCCTGGCGCAGTCTACGGTATCCCAGCACCTGGCGGTGCTCGAACAGGCTGGTATCATCGTGCGGGAAAAGCGTGGCCTATGGACATGCTTCTTTCTGAACAAGACACTTCTGGAGGAATTCGGAAAAGAACTGCTAAAGACGCTGTGCGGATGATTCTTCTTTTTTGCCATGAAGCATCGTAAAAATACGATATAAAAAGGAGCATTTGACAATGGAACTGGTTTTCGAAACGCTCAAGAACACCGTGCTCTATGTGCTGAACACGCTTATGCACAACAGCCCCGCGCTCATCCTGGGCATACTGGTTGCAGCTTCGATACAGGTGTACGTTGATCCGGAAAAGATGAAGGGATGGCTCATGCGCAGGTCAGCTGTGTCCATCCCGGCCACGGTCGCATTCGGAGCGTTCACGCCATTTTGCGCCTGCGGCACGATGGCTGTCGTGCTGTCGATGCTGGCCACAGCGCTGCCCTGGGGGCCCGTCATGGCCTTCCTGACGTCTTCACCGCTCATGAGCCCGGAAGGATTTGTTTTGATGTACGGCATTCTTGGGCCCACCTTTGCCATTGCGCTGGTTGTGGCCTCCCTTGTGATTGGCTTGGGATCCGGCTACATTACGCACATCATTGAGAAGAAAACGCACTTTCTGGTGGGTCAGCTGCGTTTTTCATCGGCCAAGGCATCAGAGGAAAAGGCGGGCTGCGGCTGCTCTGCCGGTGTAAGCCAGGCAAACCCGGCGCCAGTAAATGCGGTCTTAAGTGTCAGGGAAGAAGACTGCAATTGTGAAGGGGAAGACTGCGGCTTAAGTGAAACCATCGACGGCTGCGGCTGCGGGGAGATAGCGCTGGAGCAGCCCTCTATCGCGCCGCCCATCGGCAATTTCTTCAGGAAGTATAAGATCGATCAGGTGTTGAAGGCCGCGTTCGATGTCAGCGTCAAGAGAATACTGCCGTACTTTGCGCTGTTCGCCGGTATCGGATACCTGATCAACCAGTTCATCCCCACGGCTTGGATATCGGCGCTCTTCGGCACGCACAACCTGTTCGCCGTCCCCCTTGCTTCGCTCATCGGCCTGCCGCTTTATGTAAATGGTGATTCATCGATCCCGCTGCTTCAGTCGCTTATGCAAAGCGGTGTCAGCGGCGGCGCCATGCTGGCTTTCATGATCACGGGCCCCGGTACCAGCGCCGGCGTGTTGGCGGGCATCGCTACGATCATGAAGAAAAAAGCGATAGCGCTATATGTTGCTTACCTGTTTGTGGGTGCGATATTGCTGGGATATGCCTATGATATTATTCTAGGATTCATAGCTTAAACAAAAACAGTTCTGAAATTCGCCAATATTGGATAGACGGAGGTTGATTGTATGGTAATTGTTCTTTTTCTGCTGCTCATTCTCTTGTTTGCAGGCTTTGGCAAAAATACCGCGGCGTATGATGAATTCTGCAACTTGGAATGCTGGAGCAAAAGAAAGCCCTGCTGCATAGCAAGATAGTTAAAACAGGGGCATCAAATACAGAAAAATGCTCACCAATATAGTGCGGTGGGCATTTTTCTATTTGCCACGAGGATGGCGAAGTATTAACTGAGAATACCGCGCTGCCATTATTTAACAGAGAGAATACTAAATAATATACGGTTCCCCATCCAGCTTCGTCATATCGATGATGGCCTTCATATATCTGCCATACTTGCTTTCAATCTCCTCATGAGCAAGGTCGAATTTGCCCATCGGGTAGACCTTTACAGGCAGATTCACAAATTTCCATGCGCCGCTTGCCAGCAGCTGTGATGCATTTCTCGCGCCGGCTGCGCTGAGCTCATATTCTCTTGGATGGACGCTTAAGCAATCTATGGCTTTCAGATTCAGCTGCTGCACATCCACAAGCCTTTTTCCGCCTGTGTGGTATGCGCCGATGCACAATTGGCCGCACTGCTTTGTCAGATTGATGGCCAGGTCCAGGGATTCGTTTGTTTCGCCCCATTCCGTTACAAACTCAAAGCTTCCGTTGGGGTAATGTTTGAGGACTTCGCCGGCGGAATAAACTTCATCGGCGCCGTAGCGCTTGGCGTCCGCAAGCGATTCCTTTCTTATGTCAACGCCTACCACAAACATGCCGCGCAGTTTCAAAAGGCTGATCACACCGCAGCCCATATAGCCGCAGCCGACAACACATACTTTTGTGCCCGGCATGCTGCACCTTACCTTGCTGACCGCACTCATCATGCAGGCCAGCGGCTCCAGAATGATATCTTCATGACGAACATTTTGGGGGAGTATTACAACGGTATCTTTCCTTGGATCGGCAACGGCATATTCCACCATGCCGCCGGATCCCGGCAGACAGCTTCCCCATAATCCGCTGACATAATCGCCGGCCGAAAACCCGCTTACGTTCCTGCCGACTTTCATAATCTGTCCCAGCGGCTCATGGCCCAAGGTGTCGCCGGCTTTGGCATCCTTCCAGTTTTGATGCTCCGACATGCACACGCCCACATAGATTTGCCTGATCAGAACCTGGTCATCGTTTGGGTTAAGATCCGGCACTTCCCTGATTGTACTGGTTCTGGGGCCAGTCATAACAATTTGCTTCATCATGAAATCTCCTTTGATCATTACATGAATTAGTCCGGTATCCACTTTCCCGTTTTGCTGCTTGCCTCAAAGCCCTCCACCGCCTTCGGCACATGAAACGTCCAGCGGTAATCGTATCTGGCTGTTATTGTTGACGAAATGGCATACAAATGTTATTCTGTCTCTTATCGATAGAAGAGACGGAGCAGGAAAGTTTATGAAAAACGCATTGTTTCTAGTTGGCGGATGGGATGGCCATCAGCCTGAACTGGTCTCCAAACGCTTTGGCAATCTGCTTTACGAGGCCGGCTTCCATGTGCAATACGCGCATGATCACGGATGCTTAGGTGACCTGGATGCACTCTTGCAGCTGGACCTGATCTTTTCCTGCTGGACGATGGGGGAGATTGCGGAAGAGCACTCCAAGAATGTGGCCACGGCAGTGGGCGCAGGCGTCGGGCTGGCGGGATGCCACGGCGGCATGTGCGACGCGTTCCGCAAGGATACCCGCTGGCAGTTCATGACCGGCGGCCAGTGGGTATCGCACCCGGGCGGCGACGGCATTGAGTATACAGTGAACATTACCTCCAAATCCGACCCCATTGTGGCGGGCATAGAAGACTTCCAGGTGCGCAGCGAGCACTACTACCTGCACATTGATCCGGCCATTGAAGTGCTTGCCACGACGCGCTTCCCCTCGGTTCCTTATTACCACATTGCAAATAAGCCGGTGGATATGCCGGTGGCCTGGACCAAAATGTGGGGCCTTGGGCGCGTGTTCTATTCATCCCTTGGGCACCATGACGACGTATTTGAGAGCTCTCCTTCGGCCCAAGAAATCGTAAGGCGCGGTATGCTTTGGGCAGCCGGGGGCAAATCATACGCCAGGGAAAACGGCTTGACGCCCGACCGATACCTCAGCGCCGGGAAGATGTACTGATCAATAAGAGCGGAAGTTGTTTTACTGCCCTATACGCTCCCGTCCATCTGGCCAAGTTTTTGCACGCGGCGGCGGAACTCCTCGCTGGTGGAAAAGGAAGCCTTCAGGAACAGGTCGATCAGCTCCAAAGCTACTGTATGCCCTACGATCTGCGCTCCCAGGGCGATCACCTGCACATCGTCATGTTCCACGCACTGGTGGGCGGTGAAGATGTCGTGGCATACAGAGGCCCGGATCCCGGGCACCTTGTTGCAGGCGATGCAGGCGCCAACACCAGTGCCGCAGAACATAATTCCCCGTTCACAGCTGCCGCCAAGGACCGCGCCGCAGACCTTCTTGGCGATGTCGGGAAAATCCACCGGCGCGGGATCGTAGCTGCCAAAATCGGTAAGGATATGGCCTCTTTCCTTTAAAGCGTTAAGGAGCCTTACTTTCAGTTCATACCCCGCATGGTCCGAACCGATGGCGATGCGCATAGCGGTTTTCTCCTTGCATTAAGATATTCATCTTCAAGAGCGCCTCCACTTTTCCTTAACTCCCGGTCAAAATAAGCCTGCGGGAGGCCGGGAAACGTGGAGGCATTGTAATATATGGAGTTTTAATGATATGGAATTATTCGATACCCATCTTGCCGGCGTAAGCGCGCATATTGGAAAGCCGGTTCTTGTAAGCGTTGTATAAGCCATCGGCATGTTCCCTGAGCGTGCGCTTGTTGTTGGTGAAGCGGTGGACGGTGGTTGCGTAGTCCACCTGCCTGATCCATTCCTCGGGCAGGGAAGCGGTTCCGTCCAGCGCGCCGGAGATGCCGGAGGCCACGGCTGCGACGCAGTCGGTATCGCGCCCAAGGTTGACCGCTGTCAAAATGGCCTGTTTGAGGTTGCCGCCGGTCATTTTGAAGATGCAAATGCCCTTGGTGACCACTTCGTTGGCGTAGCTTACGTTATAGGGCATGCCATACCCATTGTAGTAGGGATCAAAGGCTTCCCGCAGGTCCTTGTAGTCGCGGCAGTCTTTCGTGTATTCCAGCGCGCCCTTTAGCTCATCCACGATGTTGATGCCGGCATAATCGGCGTACCAGCCATCCTCCCGGCCGTCCACGCGCTGGCGCTCGTCCAGGTTGTCAAAGACCGCCTGAAGCACGCTGTCCACCGTGGCGCCCGGCTTTGTGGCTGCGGCGATGCTGACCGCCGTCACGCAAGCCCACTTCAGCCCGCGGCTGTTGGTGGTCTGATACAGCTGGCCAACCTCCATCACATCATCGATGGCGCCGCGCACATCGCCGGCATTGATGAGACCGATTGGGTGGCAGGCGCGTGAGAAGCTGTTTAAACCCGAGTAATCGCATAACCGCCCCAGCTCACGCGCGGGCAGGCAGGTTTTAGCGGCCTTTAGAAGTTCGCCTTCAAACGGCTCGCAGATGCCGCCGGGCGCACCCGGCTTGATATCGCGCACCCAGATCTTGCGCACATCCTCTGCGTTTACCCTGTCGCCCTTTTCAATAATGGCGGTAATCATCAACTTTTGGCGGTCAATGCCGTCTTCCGTAGTGCCGGCCTCGCGCACCCAGCCGTTTTTGTAGTGCTCGTAGGGGAGCAGCCTGTTTAGCATGCCATATGTTTCCACAACCCTTTGATAAGACCAGCCCTCCACCACCGCGCCCATGGCGGAACCGATATGCGCGCCGCATATACATCCATAGAATTTATCCCTCAATGTAACGCTCATCCGGTTCACTCCTTATTCAATATCCATTTCGTCTGCTAAAGCGCTCATCTTACGTAGCCTGTTCCGGAAGGCTTCATACAGCCCGTCGGAGCACTCGCGCAGCGTGCGCTTGCTGTTGGTGAAGCGGTGTACGGAGGTGGCATGGTCCACCTGCTTGATCCATTCCTCGGGTAAACTGGCCGCTCCGCCCAAAGCGCCGGTCAGTCCTGCTGCAACGGCAGCCGCGCAGTCGGTATCGCGCCCCAGGTTGACGGCTGTGATGATCGCCCGCTTTACATCCCCATTGCACATGCGGAACACGCATACGCCTTTTGTGACGATCTCATTGGCAAACGCCATGGCATAGGGCATGCCCACGCCGTAATACATGGTGTCAAGCGCTGTACGAAGCTCGCGGTGGTCGGTGCAGTTTTGCGTCTTGTCCAGCGCGCGTTTCAGTTCGTCCACCAGATTGACGCCCGCATAGTCGCCATACCAGCCATCTTCACGGCCTTCCACGCGTTTGCGCTCATCCAGGTTGTCGAAGATCGCCTGCAGTACGCTGTCCACCGTCGCGCCGGGCAGCATGGCGGCGGCGATGCCTACGGCTGTTACGCACGCCCATTTGAGCGCGTTGGTGTTGGCATAGTGGTATACCTGGCCTACCTCCATCACATCGCTGATGGCTCCACGCACGTCGCCGGCGTTGATCATGCCGATGGGGTGGCAGGAGCGGGAGAATGTGACCAGGTTGGCATAGTCGCAGAAACGCCCGATGTCCCGCGCCGGAATATTGGCCTTGGAGATTTTCAAAAGCTCGCCCTCGTAAGGCTCTGAGATGCCGCCCGGCGCGAGCGGGTTGATGTCGCGCACCCAGATCCGGCGCAGGTCCTCGGCGTTTATACGGTCGCCCTTTTCAATGATCGCGGTGATCATCAATTTTTGGCGGTCGATGCCATCCTCGGTGGTGCCGGCCTCGCGCAGCCAACCATTGTTGTAGTGCTCATAGGCGACCAAATGGTCCAGCGTGCCATAGGTTGCCTCAGTCCTCTCGTGCGGCCATCCCTCGACGACCGCGCCCATGGAAGAGCCGATATGCGCCCCGCAGATGCAGCCGAAGAATTTATCCCTGAGTGTGACCATCTTGCAACTTCCCCTTATTACATTGTTTTTCTTGCGGATGCCCCATGCCGGAACGGAGAGGTCTCCCTCCCCGTTCCAGGCGGGGCTGTCAGGCTTTATTTGCCGTACTTCTGGGCATACAGCTGGGTGACTTCATCGGACCATTCCTGGCCGCCCTTGCTCATGAAATCCGCCACGAACTGGTCGAACTCGGTGAGAGGCTTTTTGCCGGTGATGAACTCGTTGAAGGTGGAGGCCACGAAAGCGGTGAGGTCAGCGTTGTACTCAAACTGCTTCTGGGAGATTAACCCGCTGGCCTCGTCTTTGATGACGTTCCATTGCAGGGCACCACGGCGGGAGGGAGCCAGGTAGGTTTCCACCTTATACAGCGGCTGTTCGTTTTCAAAGAGGAAGTACCACTGGATCCACTTGTTGTCCAGGTCGAACTGGGGCAGGGTCACATAGCGGCCGTCTGCCGTCTTTTCCCAGTGCGTGCCTTCCACGCCGGTATAAGAGGTCATCATGCCGTTTTCTTCATCATGGAAATAATCCATGAACTTGGCGGCGAGCTCGGGATACTTCGTGCTGGCAAGCACAGAAACACCAGCCACGACTTCGGGAACGGCACGGTTGCCGGACAGGCCGGTGGGGCCGACGGGGGGAGCGATGCGGATGCATTCCACATCAGGATTGGTGGTCTTCATGGCAGCTTCGCGCTGGGCTTCCCAGTTCCACCAGTGTGTGGTCATGCCGAAGCGGCTCTGCTCAAACTTCTGGATGAAGGTTGCGGGGTTCTGGGAAGCGTATTCGGGGTCGATGAGGCCCTCGGCATACCACTTGTTCAAAAGCTCCAGCGCCTGCTTCATTTCGGGCTTGGTGACCATGGGCAGAAGCTTTTCGCCGTCTTTATAGAAGTAGATGCCGGTACCGGTGTTGGGGGCATTCCAGGAGGTTTCGCCGGCGATCACGCCGAAGGCGCCGAAGATGTACTCAAAACCGTCCAGGCCCAGGCCGCTGATGCCATAAGTGTCCTTGATGCCATTGCCGTCGGGATCTTCATTCACGAAGGCCGTCAGGACATCATGCAGCTCATCCAGCGTGGTGGGAACTTGTTTGTTCAGCTTCTTGAGCCAGTCATTGCGGACGATCACGTTGTAGCGCTTGGTGGTGGTCCACTTGGGAATGGCGTAAAGCTTGCCGTCTACCTTGAAATAATCCATGGCGCTCTGGGGAATGAGCTTGGTAATATTGGGCATCAGGTCAAGGTAGGGCGTCAGGTCCAGCAGCGCGCCCTGCTCCGCGTAGTCGAATACGTCAGCCTTCACGTTGAAAGCAACGACGTCGGGCAGGTCTTTCTGGGAGGCAAGGATGATGTGCAGCTGCTCGGTATAGTTGCTGGAAGGCGGGGAAATGAACTCGAACTGGATGCCGGTGTCAGCCTCGATCTTTGCTTTGATGGGATCATCGGCGGGGGGAGCCTCAAAGCCGCCCTTGGTGTACAGTACTTTGAGGACCGGGCTGGCCTCCGCACCTGCGGCGGGTGCGAGAAGGGGCAGCAGGAGAACCAGGGCCAGGCACAGGGACAGGGTTCTTCTCAGGGTCATGTTTCTTTCCTCCTTTACCTAATTAAGGCGCACTTATTACAAGCCATGCGCATACACGCAGGGCATGGCCTATCCAAATGAACTGGGGCCAGAGGGAAATGGTCCGTCCGGCGGGATGATCCCGGTTTATCCCTTGATGGAGCCAATCATCAGCCCCTTGACGAAGTACTTTTGTATGAACGGATAGACGCACATGATGGGCAGCGCGGATACGACGATAATCACGTTGATGATCAGGTTCGCGCTGGGGCGCATGGGATCTTCAATCAGGCCGCCCAGGGAAAGCTCGGCCACGCTGTTGTTTTGCAGAATCTCGCGCATTAACAGCTGCAGCGGCCACAGGCTTCTGTCCCTTATGTACAGCACACCGTCCACAAAGGCGTTCCAGTGCATGACGGCGTAGAAAAGGCCGATGGAGGCCAAGGCCGGCGTGGAGATGGGCAGGATTATTTTAAACAGTATCTTGATGTCGGACGCGCCGTCGATCCTGGCCGATTCGTCCAGTTCCTCCGGTATGCCCTGAAAATATGTGCGCATAAGGATCATGTTGTACACGCTTAGGGCACAGGGCAAAAGCAGCGCCCAGAAAGTATCCGTAAGGCCCAGCGTGTCTACCACCAGATAGGTGGGGATCATGCCGCCGGAAAAGAGCATGGTGAAGAAGAAAAGCATCATGATGGGGCCGCGGCCCGGCAGATACTTTTTGGACAGGGGGTAAGCCGTCATTACCGTTACCAGCAGGCACAGCGCCGTGCCCAGGATGGTTCGCGATATGGTGATGCCGTAGGCCGATACAAGGCGCATGCTGCCGCGGAAGAGCCAGATATAATTATTGAGCGTAAGATAGCTGGGGATCAAAAGGATCGATGAGGATGCGCGGTTCAAATCGGTGACGGGCGTTAACGACATGAGGATCACCGACACCACCGGCACCAGTGTGGTAAAGGATATCGCTGAGAGAAACAGTGCGTTGAAAAAACCGAAAAGCCTGTCGCCCCGGCTTATGCGGGAACCTCCCAACCGGTAGCCTGCTTTGATGTTCTTTCCAATAAGCATACGGCTCATCCTTTCCTCTTGGGGAGCAATCCTTTAAAACAGGCCGCCCTGCTCGGTTTTTTTAACGAAGTGGTTGGTGGAGAGCACCAGGATCAGCGCCACTACGGACTTGAACATGCCGGCTGCCGCCGAATAGCCGAACTTGGTCTGCAAAAGGCCGATGCGGTATACGTAGGTGTCGATGATGTCGCCTACGCTGAACACGGTGGGGTTGTACAGGTTTATGATCTGCTCGAAGCCGGCATTTAAAATCCCGCCGATCCTAAGCAGCAGCATGATGGTGATGGTGGGGAGGATGGAGGGCAGAGAGATGGATAGTATGCATTTGAAGCGGCTGGCCCCGTCGATGGTAGCTGCCTCATACAGCTCGGGGGAGATGCCCGCCAGTGCCGCCAGGTAGATGATGGCGCTCCAGCCCACTTCTTTCCAAATGTCTGAGATGACCACCACCGAGCGGAAATACCTGGCGTCACTGAGAAAGAAGATCGGCTTTCCACCCAGCGAACTGATCAATTGATTCAGTGGCCCGTATTCGGACAGAAAGTTGAACAAAAGCCCGAACATAATGACCCAGGAAAGAAAGTGGGGGAGGTATAGAACCGTCTGTATGGAGCGCTTCAGCATGCGTGAGCGAACTTCGTTCATCAGCAGCGCAAAAATGATGGGCACCGGGAAACCAAAGATGATTTTGTAGCCGCTGATGATGAACGTATTCCATACGGCGGATACAAACTGGTCGGAACGGAAGAGGTAGGCAAAGTTGCCAAAGCCGATCAGCTTGCTTTTCCAAACACCCAGAAAAGGCTTGTAGTCCTGAAAGGCGATCACGAGGCCGACCATAGGCAGATAACAGAATACAATAAGATAAACAAGGCCTGGGATTAATAAAAGATACAAATACCTGTAACGGGTCAGCGCACGGCTTAAGCGGTATCCTGCTCCCGGTCGCTTTACTGTCGTTGACTGAATCACCATCTATCGCCTCCATGCTTGCTCTCTTAACCGCTCCGATGTGGTGACGATTTCACATTTCCAAATGGTTCGTCTGTCCTGATGTCTGCATTATAGCAAACCATACACATGATGTCAACATGCTTATCTACAGAACGATCAAATTTTTTTTCATTTTTAGTGCACTTCTTATCCTATTAGTATTGTGCAAGGGAAAATCATGTTGACAAACAGCGTATACAGCTGATAGAATAACAACATAAATAAATATTTAGCACCAGTTACTGTGATAACGAATTCACAAGCACCGATGCTTCAGAAACGGCTGGGGATTTTTTATGACGATTCGAATTTCCGATATTGCAAAAGCAGCCAATGTTTCGCCTGCCACCGTAGCCCGTGTGGTGAACAATAACGGCTATGTATCGGAAGAAAAAAGGCAGCAGGTCAATAAAGTTATCGATGAACTTGGCTATGTGCCTAATAAAATCGCCAGTGGCCTTAGGACCAGCAAGCCGATTTTTATCGGCCACGTACTGCAGGTTTCACCCGAAAACCCCTTTTTCGCCCGCATCTGCAACGCAGTGAATGAAACGGCCGAAAAGGCGGGCTACCATGTGCTTACAGCCTTACGGCAGCCTGATACGTCAAAAGAGAGGGCCGCGATCGAAAACCTCATCGGCCTGATGGTGGACGCCATTGTGTTTACCGGCAATACGGCCAGCGATGCCGCCACCATCAACTGGATCCAATCCAGGGGGATCCCTGTGGTTATGGTGGAAAGGCCGCGCTACGGAAGCCAGGTGGATGCGGTTCTGCTGGACAGCTTCCAGGGCGCCGGCATGGCCATGGAGCATATTATTGCAAAGGGTCATAAGGATATCGGCTTTCTGGGGCTCAAATATGAAAAGCATGAAGTGGAATACCAGCGCTACCATGGGTTTTGTTCGGCCATGGAAGCCCATGGCCTGAAGGTCAGGGATGATTGGGTGCGCTATGCTCCGGACTATACCGTGGAATATGGCCGGCGGGCCATGGAGGAGATGCTCACAAACAAGAAACTCCCCACGGCACTGTTCGTCACCTCAGATGTTATTGCCTGCGGCGCGCTGCAGGCGCTGTATGAAAAGGGACTGCATGTACCTGACGACATATCCATCGTCGGGTTCGACAACACGCTGTCCTCTTTGTGCACGCCGCAGCTGACCTCCATTGAAATGCAGCTGGAACAGGCGGGGGCAACCGCTGTGGAAATGATTATGGAACGGAAAAAAGGCTCCCGCGTGGGCGTCAAAACAGTCATGCTCAGCCCCATACTGGTGGACCGGGGCAGCGTAAAGCAGATGTCCAGCAATTCATAAATATTTTCAGATGGTATGAGATTCATTTCATCAAAAAACAAAGGGCATGGGAGGCATTGTTGTGGTAACGATTTCATATCCAAAGCTGGCTGATGAGCAAAGACTGAAACGCATTTCACCCCCCACCGGCAGGGTGCGCATGGTGCTGGATACGGATGCCTTCAATGAAGTGGATGATCAGTTCGCGCTGGCCTACGCCTTGCAGTCGCCGGAACAAATCGACTTGCTGGCTGTTACAGCCGCGCCTTTTTACAACTGGAACTCCACCTCACCCGGGGAAGGCATGGAGAAAAGCTACAATGAAATATTCAAGATCTATGATCTGATGGGTCATAAAAACCCGCCGCCGGTTTTTCGCGGTTCCAACCGCTACATGGGGTCGGCAGACAGCCCGGTGGACAGCGAAGGCGCCCGCAAGATCATAGAACTGGCGCTCAAATCCGGGGAAGATGACCCGCTGTACGTAACAGCCATTGGCGCCATCACCAACGTGGCCTCCGCCATAGCGCTGTGCCCGGAAATCATCAGCCGCATGGTACTGGTATGGCTTGGGCCCAACGCCTACTGGTGGGAAAACCACAAAATATTCAACTGCAGCCAGGACTATGGTGCGTCAAGCGTGATCTATGACAGCGGCGTACCGCTGGTGTTGCTTCCCTGCCACTCTGTCGCATCGCATCTTTTAACCACTCCCTATGAGATCGACGCCTGCCTGAAGGGCAAAAATCCGCTGTGCGATTATTTTTCGGAATTGTTCCATGGCCGCCATAAACGGTTTGGGGAAAACAAACCAGGCTGGTCGAAGGTTTTGTGGGATGTATCCACCATCGCCTGGCTCATCAACCCGGAATGGGTGCCATCGAAGCTGATCCCCACGCCGCGTCTTCGGCCGGATTTTACCTATGATTTCAGCGAGAACCGCCCTCCCTACCGGGAAGCGGTGTTCATTGACCGCAGCCGCGTTTATATGGATATGTTTGCAAAACTTTCCGCCATTGGAAAAACGCCGGAGTTATCCAAATGAGCCTGGATAAGGGGCACGCCCTGGATACGCTGTTTTTCCTGAATGGCTGTACATCCAGGCGTGTATCCAGCTATGACAAAAGCGGCGGCAATCATGATTGGATCGATCTTGAGCCCGGCGAAACCGCAGTGCTGGCGAATATAAACGGTTGCGGCATTGTGCGCCACATATGGTGCACCATCAATGCTTTCGTGGAAGGTATTGGGCCAACGCCACATTATCTTCGCAAGATCGTGCTTCGCGCCTTCTGGGATGGGGAAACGGAGCCGAGCATCGAGGCGCCTATCGGCGATTTTTTCGGCATGGGCCACGGCATGTGCAAAAACTTTGTCAGCGAGCCTCTAAGCATGAATCCCAAGGATGGCAGGGGCTTTTGCTGCTATTTTCCCATGCCCTTTGAAAGCGCCGCGCGCTTCACGCTTCACAATGAAAGCGAAGGCCATGTGAACTTCTATTATTACATCGATTATGAGGAGCACAAATCATTGCCGGAATGCTGCGGGCGCTTTCACGCCCAGTACCGCCAGGAGCGGGATACCATGGGATGGGCGCCCAAAGAAGCGGGCTATATCAAAAAAGAAAAGGCCGCGCCGCCCGCTCCCGCCTGGTACCCCAAGGCTTGGACGGTTACGAATACGGACGGGCAGGGCAATTACGTGATCTTGAATGCCTTAGGCTGCGGCAAGTATGTGGGCTGCAACCTGAATATCGACGTATTTGAGCGGCAGGCGAACGACTGGTATGGCGAAGGCGACGACATGATCTTCATAGATGGGGAGCCCTGGCCCCCTTCCCTGCATGGCACAGGCACCGAGGATTATTTCAATACCGCATTCTGCCCAAGAACGGAGTATTCCGCACCCTACCATGGCATCACCCTGTACAGCGAGGATGAGGCTGGCATTCCCTGGCGGGGCAAGAATTCCATGTACCGTTTCCACATCAAGGATCCGGTTCACTTTTCCAGGAGTATCAAGGTGACCATAGAGCACGGGCATGCCAACAAGCTGTCCAACGATTATTCCAGCACTGCCTACTGGTACCAGCAGGAACCGCATCTTCCCTTTGAGCCGTTCCCGGATGTGAATAAAAGGCTTCCACGATAAAAGCAAAGGAGGCGTTCCGGTGATGCGCATGGACAAGGGGCTAAACTCCATGGGGCCTCAAAAGAGCTACCCGCCGGAGGCAAGCCAGGCAGCGTTTTTACTTGGAGGCATCGGCACGGGCACCATCTCGCTGGGCGCAAGGGGAAACCTGCACGACTGGGAAATATTCAATAACCCTGCAAGGGGCAACGATATCCCCAATTCCTTTTTTGCGATCCGTGTTCAAAGAGAGGACGAAGAGCCTAAAGCCCGCTTGCTGGAGGCAGCCTTCCGTCCGCCATACACCCAGCGCAGCGGATATCCTTCCGGCAAAGCGGGCGGACTGCCGCGCTTTTGCACAAGCGCGCTGCGGGGAGAATATCCCTTTGCCTGGGTCACATTTAAAGATGAAGCATTTCCCGTGTCGGTGGAGCTGGAGGCGTTCACGCCGTTTATTCCCCTGAACGCGGACGAATCCGGCATACCTGTGGCGATATTAAGGTATACGGTGAAAAACGTTGGCGATAAAAGCGCCGATGTGCTGGTGGCGGGCTCGCTGGCCAACATTTCAGGCTTTAACGGGTTTGACGCCTATGGCAATATGCGAACCGACGGCATGGCGCAAAACGAGTACAGGGATGAAAAAGCCTGCAGGGGCTTGTTCCTGACCAATACCGCGCTGCAGCCGCATCTTTTGAATTATGGAAATGCCGCGCTTTTGACAAGAGACGAAAATGCGACAGCCAGGCCCTGCTGGCATACCACCGGGGGCTGGGATGGCC
>JAEZJP010000250.1 GCA_023415715.1 Bacillota bacterium | reverse complement strand
CAACCAAGCCGGCTGCCACAGCCGCATCCAATTTTTCTTCGGCGAACACGTCGGAGTTGCCGATATCGACCGCGCCGTCAGCAACCTGCTTGAGGCCGTTGCCGGAGCCGCCGCCGTTTACAACGATAGAGAGATCGGGGTTGGTGGTCATGAAGGTATCCGCAGCAGCCTGCGCCAGGGGCAAAAGTGCGGAGGAGCCGGCGGCGGTTACGGTGCCGGTGATGGCCTGGCCGGCGGTCTGGGCTGTGGCGCCGCCGATTGCGAGGCTTACGCACATTGCAGTAGTAAGCAGGATGGAAGCAACCTTTTTCATACTTGATTTTTCCTCCCTTGATCATTCATGCTTTTCCTTGACAATTAACATCATACACGATCAAAAGTTGTGTTTAATGTTGCTTATGTTATATTTGTGTAAGGCATATGTGAAAAAGTTTGCGCCATTTTAAAGCGTTCGCATGGACTGAAGATCATGGGCATGAAACGGCGGGGGCCATTCCGGAAGTTTATTGATTTCTGCCATCCCAATTTAGGTACTGTACAGATTTATTTTTTTTGTATTATGATGTATCATCCGGCAATCCTCGTGTTTTACGCAGCACATGGTGTATAATCATATGGTAAAAAAACCATTCCCGGTTTATAGCATTTTATAAAGGAGCGGCTTTACATGAAGCAATTGACCAGGCTGCCATCATTACCCCTTGTTGTCAACGATCCTTATTTCTCCATCTGGTGTGCGGCAGACCGCCTGACAGATACGGATACTACCCATTGGGCCGGCGAAAAGAAGCGGCTGCGCGGAAAGCTTGTGATTGACGGCAAACCTTACCGCTATCTGGGCCGGGACAAAGGGGAAGCCATGGAGACCGTTTCCCTTTCTGTTACGCCAACCTCTACGAGAAGCGTTCTGGAAGCTGCCGGAGTAAGGCTTTCCATTGCCTTCACCACTCCCTTGCTGCTTAACGATCCCGATTTGATGTCCACGCCCATTACCATGATAGACGTGACCCTTGAATCTGCAGACGGTTCCGATCATGAAGCGGCTCTTTCCTTTTTGGCCTATGACGAACTGTGCTATGATGGCAGCGAACGTCCCGTTATGATGCAGGATGTGTTTCAGGTGGGGCAGCTTACTGTTGCCTACATGGGGCAGCGCAGGCAAAAGCTGCTCTGCCACTCCGGCGATCATATTACCATCGACTGGGGATATTTGTATATGGCCAGCCGGGAAGCCGCTTCATGCACTGCGGATGGCCTGGAGGCAGGCTTTTCGGTACGACTTGTGCCCGGGGAAAAGAAAAATACCTCCGTATTGCTGGGATATGATGACGTGTCATCCATCAATTATTTCGGTGTGCCCACCAAAGCCTGGTATGCCCGCAATGGTAAAACGCTTGTGGAAGCAATGGCGGAGTTTGATGCAGCCCATGACGCTTTGATCAGCCGCTGCGAAAAGCTGGATGACAGCCTGTTAAGGGAAGCCTGCGAAAAAGGCGGCGCGGATTATGAGCTGATCGTAACGGCAGCTTACCGCCAATGCATTGCAGCCCATAAGCTCATTGCCGATGAAAACGGCAAAATGGTATTGCTGAGCAAGGAAAACGATTCAAACGGCTGTTTAGGCACGGTGGATGTCAGCTATCCTTCCACGCCTCTGTTTTTGAAATACAACCCGGAGCTTGTGCGGGCTATGTGCAGGCCCATACTGCGCTTTGCCCAAATGCCCGTATGGACATACGATTTTGCGCCCCACGATGTGGGCAGATATCCCCAGGCAACGGGGCAGGTATACGGCGCCAAGCGGCGGGAACACCTGCGGGGGGAAATCAGGAACGGCGACGTGCATCCGAACTATTACCTGTATCCCGCCCAGGCCGATTGCTATGAGTTGAGGTATCAGATGCCGGTGGAGGAGTGCGGCAACATGCTCATCATGCTGTATGGTGCTGCGGCCTTTGACGGGCGATGCGAGCTTGATGAAGCCGAGCTTGCCCTTTTGCGCAAATGGGTGCAGTATCTGTTAAAGTATGGGGAGGACCCTGGCGACCAATTGTGCACCGATGACTTTGCCGGGCACTTAAACCGTAATGTGAACCTTTCTGCAAAGGCCACGGTCGGCGTCAAATGCTATGCTCGTCTTTTGCATATGCTGGGTGATAAGGAAGCCGCCTTCTATGATGAGGAGGCAGGGCGGATGGCAGCAAGCTGGCTCAAGAGGGCGCAAGTCGGGGATCATACGGCGCTTACGTTTGACGGGCATGGCTGGAGCATGAAGTACAACCTGGCGTGGGATAAGGTATTGAAGCTTGGCCTTATGGACGACGGTTTCTATAAGCGGGAAATCGAAAGCTATCTTCCCCGAATCAATGCATACGGCCTCCCGCTGGACTCCAGGCGCGACTACACCAAGTCAGACTGGATTTTGTGGACGGCCGCCATGACCGGTGATCCGGCTGCGTTCAAGCAACTGATTGCGCCCGTGGCCAAGTACCTGCGTGAATCGAATACCAGGATCCCCTTTGGAGACTGGTATGACACCAAAACGGGAAATTATATCCACTTTATTGCCCGCAGCGTCCATGGCGGCGTATTCATGCCACTGATCTGATTGCTGATATACTAAATAACTTAGCGGCGGCTGCTGCCTGTATGGCACAGCCGCCGAAGACTTATGAAATGGGGGAAATGGAATGGGGAATTGGACCCGCAATGGCCGGCCAAGCTTGCATTTTGCGCCGAAAGGCGGTTGGATCAACGATCCCAACGGGCTTGTACATGACGGGAAGCAGTATCATCTTTTTGCGCAGCACAATCCAAATGACACCGTGTGGGGGCCGATGCACTGGCTGCATGCAGTCAGCGTAGACCTGCTTCATTGGAAGGAACTTGGCATTGCGCTGTATCCTGATGCTTTGGGCACCATTTTCTCCGGAAGCGCGGTCACCGATGCAAAAAACACCGCCGGTTTTGGACCTGGCGCGATGATCGCTGTGTATACGCAGCACGGGGAAAGCGAGTGTCAGAGCATCGCGTATTCTCATGACGGAATGCATTTTGTGCCGTATGAAGGGAATCCCGTCATCGCAAATCCCGTTATATCGGATTTTCGCGACCCCAAAGTTTTTTGGTATGAGAAGGATAATTGCTGGGCCATGGCGCTGGCGGCAAAAGACCACATTGAGTTCTACCGGTCCAAAGACTTGCGCAAGTGGGATAAAACGGGTTCCTTCGGCAAATATGAAGACAGGTATGGGCAGGTATTTGAATGCCCGGACCTGTTCCCGCTCACCGCGCCGGACGGGCGGGAAGTTTGGGTGCTGCTTGTGAGCATGGCCGCCCCGCCGGAGGACGGGGGAGGTAGAATGCAGTACTATATTGGGGAGTATGACGGCGAAACATTTCACAGGTTGGACGAACAAAAACAGGCGCTGATGGTGGACGCAGGCTTTGACAACTATGCCGGTGTCACCTATTTCGGTACGGCGGATAGAATTTATATGGGCTGGGCGGCGAGCCCTGTCTATGCCGGCAAGGTTCCGGCAGGTGCTTACAGAGGCTGCATGACACTTCCGCGCAGGCTGAGCCTCATGGATACGGAGGTTGGGCTTAGGCTGGCTGTCGAACCGATGCTGGAAAGCGGAAGTATTGCGGCGCTGAAAGACGGGGATAAGCTGCCAGTCGGAGCTTTTGAGCTTACGGTAACAGCGGACGGACCCTTTGAAATAAGACTCGTCAACCATGCGGGAGAATATTTCCGTTTTGGTCTTAACGAAAACAATTGCATTTTTACCGACCGTACAAAGTCCGGCGCGGCTGATTTTGATGCAAATTTCGGAACGGATTTGTACGGCGTCACATGCACGCCACGGCTTAAAAACGGACAAACCCATATGCGTCTTGTGATGGATCATACCCTGTCGGAGTTGTATGCGGATGGGGGCGTGTATGTGAATACCACGCTTGTATTCCCATCAGCCAGGTATTCCTATGTAAGCATACAGGGAAAGGCGGTGGTTCTGACAACCCAATTGTAATATAAAAAAACAGTTTTCATACAATATATAGCTTCCTTGCTTGACATGAATACGTTTGCATGCTACAATTTGGTGAAATGAAACAATGGTTCACGTCGGACAAAAAAACTGAAACAAATTTTTGCCTGCGGCCATTGTTTTGTCATCCAAAGAACATATGGTGGAATTCATCAAAGGAGGCTAATCCATGAAAAAATTCTTGGCGCTCGTCCTGGTATTGGCAATGGCGATGGGCTATACTGCCATAAGCGCTGCAGCCCAGACGGCGGAGCCCATCAAAATCTCCCTGTATTACTCCGACA
Source organism: Bacillota bacterium (assembly GCA_023415715.1). Taxonomy (GTDB): domain Bacteria; phylum Bacillota; class Clostridia; order Christensenellales; family Aristaeellaceae; genus JAEWAH01. The sequence goes on along the minus strand of JAEZJP010000250.1, from coordinate 59,010 downwards.
ATGCAACCCTGCCCTTCAAAGAGGACTGGCTTACCATTCAGGAGATCGAGAAGCGCTTCAACGTGGATCTCACTTTCGAACCGATCCCCATTGCCGACTATGCTACTAAGGTAAGCCTGGCGCTGACGGCTGGCACCGATGCTCCCGATGTGATCCTCTATCAGACCACCAAGGGTGAGAATGCCTCCCTGGCATTAAACGGCGCCATCGTACCCATCAGTGATTACTCCGACTGGACACCCAACTTCAACGCCCGTGTGGAAGAGTTTGGCCTTCAGGCGGATGTGGATGCCCTGAAGCTGGGCGACGGCAAGCGGTACTACCTGCCCTCGATGTATGACATTCCCTTCTATGACGGCGGCCTCATCCTGCGGGATGATTACCTGACGGCAAAGGGCCTGAGCGCTCCCAAGACGTACGATGACCTGTATGCCATTCTCAAGGCCTACAAGGCGGATAACCCCGATTCCTATCCGCTCACCATTCTGGCAGGTCCCCGCGTGCTGTACCGCATGACAATGCCCGCCTATGGCGTAAGCTTAGGCAAGAACGGCGCTTCCGGCACCAACGTGCTGAGCTGGGACTATACGAACAAGACATACTTCCCGGGCGCAATCAGCGACCAATTCAAGGCGTACATCACCTTCTTTGCCAAGCTGTATGCGGAAGGCCTGCTGGATCCCGAAATGGCCGATCCTATCAACCCTGATTTATGGGCCCAGAAGCTGGCCACCGGCAAAGCCATGGCCACCTATGCCTACTATGACCAGATCGGCGGCGTGGAAGGTTCCTCCGAGATCGAGGGCTTCAGCCTGCAGATGTATCCCGCTCTTAAAGGCCCCGCGGGCGCGCATCATCAGCCCAAGAGCCGCACGGGCTCCGGCGTCCTGTTCCCCACTGCTACTTCCAAACGGGCCGACTTTGAGCAGGTGGTTCGTGCCGTCGATGAATGCTTCTTCTCCGAGGAAGCAGCCAAGATCTGGTGCCTGGGCGTGGAAGGCACGACCTACACCGAAGAAAACGGCGTGGTCACCTATTCTGACGAACTGCGCAATTCTCCCAGCGGTGTATACAAGACCATGCAGGTGGAATACGGCTGCGGCTCCGACGTCACCCAGATGGTGTGGTATAACGCCCGTGAAATGACCAAGTACGACGAAAACTACTCCAAGATCAACGCGGAAGTGGCCGCCATGGGCGATGTAATCCAGCCCATTCCGCCCTCCCCGCTGTTTGACGACATGAAAGCCGAGGAAGCTGGCCTTATGCAGACCGCCCTGTTCAATTCCTTTGACGTTTGGGTGGATGCTTTCCTTACCGGCAAAAAGTCGGTGGACACCGATTGGGATGCGTATGTGTCCGAAATGAAGGGCCTGCAGATCGAGGAGTTCAGCAAGCTGTACAACGACAATATGCCCAAGTGATCCATTTCTGATTTGAAAAAGCGGGCCGTACCATGCCCTTCCATGGTGCGGCCCGCGCTGTTGATGCAAGGAGTTGAAGCAGTTGGCGCGAAGCGGCAGCACAGGCCGGGAAGCAAAACGGGCGTACAAGGAGCCCATGTGCCGGCATTTTTTAAAATACCGGCAGTTGTACGCCATGCTGTTCCTGCCGGTTGTTTACTTTGTTCTGTTCAAGTATGTGCCCATGTTTGGCAACATTCTGGCTTTTCGGCGCTATCGCCCCGGTATGAGTCCCTTTGGCGTATCCTGGGCAGAGCCGGTCACCCGCTATTTTCAGCTGTTCTTGCGGGACAGAGCCTTCTGGCAAGCGTTACAGAATACGCTGGTCCTATCCGTCTTGAACCTGGTCATCAATTTTCCTATCCCCATTATTTTTGCCGTATTGCTCAACGAAATGCGCGGCCTGCGCTTTAAAAAGCTGGTGCAGACTGTTTCTTACATGCCCCGCTTCATATCCACGGTGGTGGTCGTAGCCATCATGGGGGAACTTTTATCCCCAAGCAGCGGCATCATCAATCTGTTTTTGAAAAATGCGTTCGGCATGCAGCCCAAATATTTCATGAACGAGCCTGAATACTTCCGCTTTTTGTATGTGTTTTCAGATACATGGCAGTTTACGGGCTGGACGGCTATCATTTATCTGGCCGCCATCACGGGCATCAACAGCGACCTGTTTGAAGCCGCCACTATCGACGGTGCGAACCGTTTGCAGCAGATTATATATGTGACCATTCCTTCCATCCTGCCCACCATTATGGTGATGCTGATCCTCAATGTGGGCCGCCTTCTAAGCCTTGGCTTTGAAAAGGTGCTGCTGATGTATACGCCCTCCAACTCAGGCGTCAGCGATATTCTCGACACGCTTGTATACCGTACGGGCCTCACTGCGCAGAACAATTACTCTTATGCTACCGCCATAGGCTTGTTCAGCGGCGTGATTGGCGTTGTGCTTGTTTTAAGCGCCAACGCCATGAGCAGAAGGCTTACCGGCGACAGCATTTATTAAGGAGGTGCGTCTTGATGCGTGACCGCTCCCCAAGCAGCGTCATACTGGACGTGCTGATTTATATCATTATGGCGTTTGTGCTACTCACCTGCCTTTTGCCGTTTTTGTATATGTTCTCCCTATCGTTATCCAATTCCAAAGAGATCATCAACAACCGGGTATTTTTATGGCCGGTGGGGATCACGTTCGACGCGTATAAGCAGATTTTCACCTATCCCAATTTCTTCAGGGCTTACGGCAATACCATCATTTATACGGCTGGAGGCACGGCCATCGCCCTGACCATGACCTCCCTGTTTGCCTACCCGCTTTCAAAAACCTTCCTGCGGGGGCAGAAGTTTTTGATGAAGATGGTCATCGTCTCCATGTTCTTTTCCGGCGGGCTGATCCCCAATTTCCTGCTGGTTTCCAACCTCGGGCTCAAGGGAACTGTATGGGCCATGCTTGTGCCCTTTGCCATCAGCCAGTTCAACCTGATCATACTCACGAACTTTTTCAAGACTATACCGGGTGAGATCGAGGAAGCCGCCCTGATCGACGGGCTGGGGTACTTTCGAATCCTGCTCGCGATCGTGATTCCGCTGTCCACAGCAGCATTGGCTACGGTAGGTCTATATACCGCCGTATTCTTCTGGAACGATTGGTTCAACGGCCTGATTTATCTGAACTCCAGCCAGTTCCCGGTGATGCTGTTCCTGCGCAACATCGTCAACGGCACCTCCATGCTGGGGGACGCGGCAGGGTCGGCGGACAAGGCCGCCATTGCCATCTCCACCAAGTCCGCCGTCATCATCACCTCCACGCTGCCCATCATTATCCTCTATCCATTTTTGCAGCGTTACTTTGTAAAAGGGCTGACGGTGGGTTCTGTAAAGGGTTAATTGTCGACCTTGTGTTTGATGCAGCTGTTGTAGCTGTTTTCCAGGGATGCCTTTACCCTGTTGTAATCCAGGTGGGCAATGGTGGAATACAGCACATCGATCACCACCAGCTGTGCGATGCGGCTGCTCATTGCGCCGCTGCGCCTGTAAACTTCAGGGCTGGAAGTGAATAAGGAAAAATCGGCGTGCTTCAAAAGGGGCATTTTTCCGTATTTAGTGATGGTTATGATCGTTGCGCCCCGTTCCTTTGCGATTTGAAGCGCTTCCAGAACTTCGCTTGTGCGCCCTGAATTGGAAATGAACACGGCAGCATCCTTTTCTGTCAGGTTGGCGGCATAGGTAAGCTGGATGTGGTTGTCCCTGCAAAAGACCACATTCTTGCCGATGCGCAAAAGCTTGTCATATAAATCTTCCGCAACCAGCGCCGATGCGCCTACGCCGAAAATTTTCACCGACTTCGCCTGTATGATCCGCCTGGCGGTGGTTTTCACAAGCTCCGGGTCCATGAGCTTCAATGTATCGTTGATGGCTTGGATACTGCTGGAACGGACCGTTTCCACCATCTGCTCCATATTGCTGTGGCCTGTGATATCCGCGTACAGCGGCTCCGCCGCTTTCCCGTCATGGCTTTTCGCGTTCATCTCCAAAAAAAGCTGCTTCTTGAGGCCCTTCAGTCCGTCAAAGCCCATGGTTTTGCAAAAGCGAACCCATGCCACCTGGCTTGCGCCCGATTCCGCCGCAAGGCTTGCAATGGGCATATGGAACACGCTTTCCACATGACTCAGGAAATAGGAAGCCGCCTTTTGTTCCGCCTTGCTAAGTCCTTCATACATGCTGCGGGTACGAATCTCCAGGTTTGTCATGACGCGCCTCCTGTTAATAGCTGATTTTGCCAAGTATGGCAGGATGGCCGGCCCCCGTGGCCGCGGGTACATTGCTGCAATGCATATGCAGCGTCTCGTTGGCAAGTATGGCAAAGGCAATGGCCTCCTTGGCATTGCTGTCAAGGCCAAGATCCTCATTGCGCATAACTTCCATTCCGGGAAGGCAATCGGCGATGTGGTGCATCAATACGGGGTTCATGCTCCCGCCGCCGCCCACGATCAGGCGCTGGGGAGCAGTTATGCAGAAGCTTTCAATCCCGACCCTTATAGTTTCCGCCGTGAACCTGGTCGCTGTGGCCAGTATATCCGCAAGGGATAGTCCAAGCGCCTGCCCCTTTTGGACAAGAACGTCCACGTAAGCTTTGCCGTACACTTCCCGTCCGGTGGATTTGGGCGGCGGCGCCTTCAGGTAAGAATCTTCCAGCATGTAATGAAGCAGTTCCCGGGAAACGGACCCGGACCTTGCCAGGCGGCCATCCTCGTCATATCGCTGCGTGCCATTTGTAATGCGGGAGGCCAGTTCGTCCATCACCATATTGCCGGGCCCGGTATCAAAGGCGTATGTATCTTTTAGGCTTCCGCCCTTGGGAAGAACAGTGATGTTGCCGATGCCGCCTATATTTTGCAGCGCTACGGTCCTGTCCACCATGCGGTAAAGCAGGTATTCCGTATAGGGTACAAGAGGCGCGCCCTGACCGCCGGCAGCCATGTCCCGCACTCGAAAATCGCTGACGACCATGCAGCCTAGCGCTTCGGAGATCAGCGACGGCTCGCCCATTTGCAGCGTGCCGCGGACTTTAAAACCCAGATAATCTGAGGAAGCCGGCGCATGATACAGCGTATGACCATGGCTGCCCACAAAGCTGATATCCTCCGGGTTCACATTCGCCGCCTCGCAGGCTTTTAAGCAAGCATCCGCCGACAGCCTGCCTAATAGAAAATGCATGGCGCAAAGTTCCCTGGTGCCGCCCGTTTCCCCACCGGCAAGCTTTAAAAGGCGGCCGCGAACCGCGTCGTCATAAGGCAGGGTGATGAAGGCCCTCAATTTCACCTTTGTTGATAGCCCGTGACCTGAAATTTCCACTACCACGGCATCCATGCCGTCGCCGGATGTGCCGCTCATCAGGCCAATTGCAAGCGCAGGATCTGGAATCTGTCCTATATGTTTCATAAATACAGCTCCAAGTGAAAGTTTATTTCATCTTCCTTCAATGTACCGTCTATTGATATGGTTGTCAAGTGTTTTAAGAATTGGATAGGGGTTGAGTTTTTGGAAAAGTTGTCATCTTTGCAGAAAATCGGCCAGCGGTTCGCGGCCGGGTTCCCGTCCTATGAGATCAGCGATGATTATGTGCGTCTGGTGAAGGAATACAAGATCGGCAATGTGATCCTATTCAAGGAAAACATAAAAAGCAAGGAGCAGCTTTCAGCGCTGTGCGTTAAGCTGCAGGCGCTTATCCAAAGGGAGACAGGGCATCCTGCATTCATCGCCATCGATCAGGAAGGCGGCGTAGTATCACGCCTTTCAAGCGATGCCGCCGTGACCCCCAGCGCCATGGCCATTGCCGCCACAGGCAATGTTCAAAATGCATATGAGGCCGGTCTTATTACAGGCCGTGAGCTTATGGCCATGGGCGTAAACATGAACCTTGCGCCGGATATGGACGTCAATTCCAACCCCCGCAACCCGGTGATCGGCGTGCGCAGCTACGGTGATACCGCGGAAGCAGTCGGCAGCTTCGGTGTTCAAATGATCCATGGTCTTCGGGACGCCGGCGTGCTATGTACGGCCAAGCATTTTCCAGGCCATGGCGATACGGCGGTGGACTCGCATCTTGGGCTGCCCAGCGTGGACAAAACGCTGGAAGAGCTGAAAGCTTGTGAACTGAAGCCCTTTCAAGCTGCCATACAGGCAGGAGTATCCGCCGTCATGACGTCCCACATCCTGTTTCCAAGGCTGGAGCCTGACGGGCTGCCCGCTACCATGTCCCGTAGGATCATTACGGATCTTTTGAAAAATGAACTGGGCTTTTCAGGGCTGGTGCTAAGTGACTGTATGATGATGAACGCCATCCAGGGGCATTTTGGCACCGTAAACGGCTGCCTGATGGCGGCAAAGGCCGGTGTGGACCTGATTTTCATCTCCCATAGCCGTGAGCTTGCGGGGGAGGCGGCGCGCGCCATGCTGGAAGCTTATGAAAATGGCGGACTTGACAGGGATGAGATGGACGCTTCCGTTCAAAGGATGATCCGATTCAAGGAGGATATGTTGAAAAGGACTGTGCCTGATCTTCGGGTGGTCGGCTGCGAAGCGAACAGGGAAGCCGTATCCCGTATGATGGCGGAGGCGGTTACTGAGGTGAATGTGCCGCCTGCCGGCAGGCCGGAGCTTGGAGCTTCGCCCCTGTTCCTGGGCTGTTATCCCTTCCGCCCCACCATCGCATCCAACCCGGAAGACCAGGGGATCAGCTTCCCCAGGTTCATGGCTGAAAGGCTGGGCGGCGATTTTCTTATGACATCCATCGACCCTGTCAAGGAGGAAATCAAAGCTGCCGAGAAAGCCGCCGCGGGTCATTCCTGCCTGGTGGTAGGCACCTACAACGGTCACTTAAAGCCTGGACAGACCGGGCTGGTAAAAGCCTTGTGCCTGACCGGCATTCCCGTCGTCTGCGTGGCTCTCCGCAACCCATATGATTTGACGGATCTCCCCCTTAATGTGTACGCTCTTGCCGCCTATGCCTACGACGATCTCAGCCTGAATGCCATAGCCAACGTGCTGTCATTCAAGGCGCAAGCTCCGGGCAGGCTGCCGGTAACGCTGCCTAAGCATAGATAAGGATGAATAGACTGAAACGAAGCGCAGTCATATTGGCCGGGCTTCGTTTCATATATAAACAAGTTAGTAAGCGATGGGAAAAGAATAGAAAAGATTTGAGTTTATAATTTCGCCGCCCAAATCAGATCCATGCCGAATCCTGGCCGGTCGGGCAGCGTCATGACGCCGTTTTCCACTTCATACCCGTTATAATCAACGCCTTCCGATTCGCCAAGAACCGCTTCAATATAGGGAATGTGGTGCGGGTACGCCGCGGCGATGTGTGCGCAGTAATGTGTTTTGACCACATTGCCCCAGGCGTGGGGCGAGGCCAGATAACCTTTTTCCTCAATATCCTTCATCAGCTTACGCCAAGCCGTAAAACCGTGGCCGCAGACGTCCGGCTGCCATACATCCAATAGCTTTTTGCCGGCCAGGTCGAAAAGCAGCGGGATATCCGTCATGGATTCCCCGTCCGCGATCATTGTACGCGGGCGGTGGATGAGAAGATATTCCTTCAGCTTCCGGTTATTGTTCTCTTCCTCGCGGAAAGGTTCTTCAAACCAATACAACGGCACGTTCCCGATCCCCTCCAGGAAGGCGATGGCATCCTGAACGCTGTACCCGTCGTTGGCGTCCACCATCAAGCCGGCATCGGGGAAAGCTTCGTGGATCTTGTTTACGATCTCGATATCCCTTATAAGTCCCGCATCATGCTCCATCCACATATTCCCGCGGCCGATCTTTATCTTCAATGTACGGTGGCCAAGCTCATAGTCAAAGGCGCAGTCTTCCAGCACCTTGTTTACGCCAAATGGTTTATCCTCCGGGATAATGTCGTTCATATAGATGGCCCCGTCATAGACGGGAATCTTATTAACCGCCGTCTGTTTGATCATCTTGCTGACGGGAATGCCTAAAATTTGTCCCGCCAGGTCATGGAGCGGAATATCGAACGATGCCAGCCTTTCATCCAGGATCCCGGTCTCGCAGGCAAACAGAGAGGTCAGTTCCCTGCCTTCCACCAGGGATACGGCTTCCCGTGCCTTATCGATCCTTGTGCTGATCTGCCCCCAGCCGGCCGCCCCCTTATCGGTATAAAGCTTGGCGGCGGTTACTTCGCCGCCGAAACCATGGTAACTGAGCCGCGCATTCTTGCCGTGCAGCCGGGGGTACCGTGCCCGGAAACTGTAAAACTCCACCTTTTCGATCCTGTGTCCTAACAGTGCTTTTTTGAATGCTTCCGTAGAATCCATATTCTTTCCTCCTCCTATAGGTATGGCTTATCAGCCTTTCAGCGCGCCGATCATGACACCTTTTACAAAGAACCGCTGCACGAAGGGATAGGCGATCATCATAGGAATGCAGCTGAAAACAATCACGGAATACTTGATGGTGACCCCAAGCTTCGAGCTTTCCGCGTACGACCCGTCGCCGGCGTTCACCTGGTTGGCCAGCAGTATGTTGCGCAGCACCAGCTGCAGGCTTTGTTTCTGCGACGAGCGCAGGTAGATCAAGGCATCAAAATAGTTGTTCCAATGGCCAACCGCGTAATACAGGCCGATCACGGCGAGGATCGGCATGGAAAGCGGCAGCACCACGTTCCACAAAAAGCGGATATAGCTGCAGCCGTCCAGGAACGCCGCCTCCCTGAGGCTATCCGGAATCGACGTCTGGAAGTACGTGCGCATGATGATCATGTTGGTGGTAATAATGGCATTGGGCAGAACCAGGCCCCACACCTTATCCACCATATTCATTTTGTTGACCACAAGATAGGTGGGGATCAGCCCGCCCTGGATATACATAGTCAGCACCACGAAGATCATGATGATGTTCCGGCCCGGCATTTCGCTTCTGGAGAGCGGATAGGCCAGCAGCACGGTCAACACCATATTGATGGTTGTACCGATGACAAGGTACATGCCGCTGTTTTTAAAGCCAAGAAGGATATCGCCGTTGCACGCCAGCATCTCATATCCCCTTAAGTTGAATTCCACAGGCCACAGGTAGACCTTGCCCAGGGAAATGGCATCCGAAGAGCTGAAGGATGCGCTGACCACATAGATCAGGGGATAGATCTCGATCAGAAGGACCAGCATGCTGACGGTGAATAACGCACTTAAGAATACGCGGTCCCTTTTCGTCTCCTTGAGCCTCATGGGCGCAGGCATTTTGATCCTACCTTCTACCATAGGCTTGAACCTCCCATTTTCTTCGCCAGCAGGTTCGCAATATACAGCAAAATGATATTGCAGCCTGAATTGAACAGGTTGATGGCGGTGGAGTAGGAGTAGTTGCCATCCAATATGCCCACGCGGTACACATAGGTGGAAATCACATCGCTGGAGGCCATGTTCAGACTGTTCTGCATCAAAAGCACTTTTTCGTAGCCTATGTTCATGATCTGACCGCACCTAAGCAGCAGCATGATGGTGACCGTACCCATGATGCAGGGGATGGAGATAAACCGCATCTTTTGATACCTTGTAGCGCCGTCGATGGTCGCCGCCTCGTACAGCGTGGGATCGATGCCGGCCAGCGCGGCAATATATAGTATAGAGTCCCAGCCCATGTTCTGCCACAGGCCCGACAGGATGTACATGGGCTTGAAGGCGCTGATGGTCGCAAAATAATTCGTTGTTTTCAGCCCCATCGCCTGGCGCAGCAGATTATACACGCCGGTATTGGGGTTGAACATGAGCTGCATAACGCTGACCAGCACAACGGCTGACAGAAAGTGCGGGATATACGTCACGTTCTGCAGGAATTTTTTATAGTGTATATTTTTCAGTTCATTGAGGATGAGGGCAAAAAGGATTGGGATGGGGAAGCCCACCAGCAGGCTCACGCCGTTGATGATCAGCGTATTGCTTACCACCCGGTCAAAATAAAAGGAATTGAAGAACCGCGTAAAATGCTTCAGCCCGACCCATTCGCTGCCGAAGAAACCGCGGGCTGTGCGGTAGTCACGGAATGCTATTTGCACACCGTAGAGTGGTATGTATCTGAAAATTACATACCACAATAGAGGGAGCAAAAGAAGCAGGTAGAGTTCCCGCGATTGCCAGATTCTTTTTCCAAGAAGCATTTTGCGGTGCTTTTTATAGTCTGTCATGATCGCTTCTTGCTCCTTCCAGAGATAGTAACGGGGCGGCGGGGATTTCCGCCGCCCCTATTGAATGAGTTACTTTTGCAGGGAATCGTAGTAGGTTTGGTAATATCCGACCAGTTCATCGGCACCCAGCTGTGAAGTGGTGGCCACGTATTCATCCCACTTGTCAAAGCTCATTTCGCCTGTGATGAACTTTGCCTGGCATTCCAGCACATAGACATCCAGGTCAGCCTTGATCTCGTTCAGGCGGTCTGCGGTCTGGGAATCAAACTGGGGCGCGCCATATACGGGCGTGGTCTGATAGTAAGGCGTCCAAACTGGTACATTCTCCTGAACCTTTTTGCTGTAGATGTAGTTGGAGTTGTTTTCATTGCGCCAGTAGCCGAAGCCGCCGCCCGGCAGGGGGCAAGCCTCGCCGACCGCTACGGCCACGCCGCGCTCGTCGTTCAGCATCGCGTCGGTGTAATCCCAGGTGCCGTCCGCCTTCTTCTGGCAGGTGACGCCGATCAGGTCGTCATTGAAGCAGCCCACCGTCATGGAGCCTTCTTCCGTGAAGAAGTAATCCAGCAGGCGGAAGGAGACCCAGGGGGATTCGTCGGCAGTAGTTATAAACGTGTTGCTGCCCATGGAGTTGGACTCAAGCGCGATCACAGGCTGAAGGCCGCTGTCGCTGACCACGGGAGCCAGGGCCTCGTAGTTGTCGCTGACTGTGGTGAACAGGTCGTTGGAGCTAAGACCAAACACGCCCACATTGCCGCTGGAAAGCTTGCCAATGGACATGTCGTTGGTCTGGGTGAACACTTCGTTATCCAGCAGCCCTTCGGTGTACATCACATTCATGTATTGCAGCGTCTGCTTCCAAATGTCGCCGGTCTTCAGGAAGCTGACCTTGCCGTCCACCAACTGCACATTGTCATACCCAAAGTTCCTGTATACGCCAAACAGGCCGCCAATGATATCGGGACGGGCGTTGTGCGTTGCGCCGGAATCTTCCACGGCATAGGGGATCTCATTGTTTGCGTTGCCATCGCCGTCCGCATCCTTGTCGCGGAATGCGCGGAGCACATCCAGCAGTTCCGCCGTGGTCTTTGGCATTGCAAGGCCAAGATTGTTAAGCCAGGTCTTGTTGATCCAAAGATTGCGGTGAGCAGTCAGGTTGGGCTTGAGCGTATTGATGCCGGGCAAGGTGTAGAGCTTGCCGTCAGCCGCACGCGCGGCTGCATCCACGCCGGGATACTGCGTAAGCAGCGGCTTAAGACCCGTGGAGTACGCCGCCATGAGATCATCCAGCGCCGTCAGCTGGCCGTCTTCCACCACGCGGGGCAGGTTGGCAGCAGGAATGGTGCCTTTCATGATGATGTCCGGCAGATCTCCGGAGGCGAACATCAGGTTGATGCGCTCGTTCCATCCGTCAGCGCCGACAACGATCCATTCGATTTCAATGTTCAACTTGTCGGCAATGTACTTGAGCGTCGCCATGTCGGCGGGGTTGCTGATGTTGGCGGGCTGGCGGATCATGATCGTCTTTTTCACTTTTTCTTTTACAATGGGATATCCCGTTGGGTTAAAGTTCGTGTCCGCCTGTGCAAGGGCGACCAGGTCTTTTCCCTCCTGAGCAAACGCTACGCTCCCCAGCGGAACCATGGAGAGAACCAACATAAAAGCGAGTACGAAAACAAGGACCTTTTTCACTTTCCTGCCTCCTTTAAATTTTGACCGGTTAATCGCTCTTCCGGCCTCCTTGCTTATAATATAAACTCCTTACCGGATGAAAGCCATCACGGAATTTACGATTTACCTATTGTATTTATGGTTTTTGTTCATTCTGCCTTATTAATGTTGCCGGTTATATATGCCTATGCTATAATCAACTTATGAGAGGGTGATCGTTTGCACTTAATAAACCATCTTTTGGAATTGGTGAATGTACGTAAACACGTATCGGCCCGTGCTTTCCTTTCCATCTTTATTGCCCTTTTTGCCGTATCCATGCTGCTTACCGGAGCCTATTCCTTGTCCGCATTCAATGATATAACGAATGTGGTGATATCAAACAGCCAAAGTTCGGTGGAAGCCATCGCCGTTCAAATGGATACTGCCGTCAACACCATTGCCCAGAATCACGCACTTCTCTTCTCCAGCGAGTATATATATAGTTTTCTCTACAACGACGCGAAACTCATGCCGTCTTACGAATGGTTTGAGGTATATAATGCGGCGCAAAAGACGCTGCAGTTATGCGGGCGGAGCCAGACGAACCTGATTATGGGCATGATGATTTACCGAAGCCCGCAGGAAAGCATACAATACGGCAGCTTCTATACAACGTTGAATCCGTACACATTGGAGCCGTCCCAATTGGGCCGGCTGCTTGTACACGATGGCTATGCTTTTTACGTATCCTCTTTTGTACTCAGCAGCGGCGTCAAGGCCTATTTGGTTACCCAAATCAATAACAGCGTTTTTGATACCATCAGTTCCAGCCTTTTATCTGCGGACAGTTCGCTTCTGCTTCTGGACCGCGAGGGGAATATCTTCCGGCAATATACCGAAGGAGACAGCCATGCTGTTTTGATCCGCGACGCTATTCTCGGCGGGGAACAAAAGCGCGGCATACTCGCCGACAGGTGGCATCTTGTCTCTTCATCTTCCTCGGGAGGCAATCTTGTCATCGCCATGGCGTTCCCGGTTGTCAGCCTGTCGGATAAGATGATGCAGGTTTCCCCATGGCTGGTGCCTGCGCTGTTATGCTCTTTCCTTGCAAGCATTGTGCTAAGTTACGGCATATCCAGAAGCTTGGCCGGCGGGTTTCGGATCATGCAGGAAAACATCAGCCTCATGGAACAGGAAAAGTATTCTCAAATCAAGCTTATCCCTTCGCAGGACGAGCTTGGCCGCCTGAGCCAAACCTTTGCCCGCATGGCCTTGCGCATATCCGCCCTGATCCGGGATAACCAGGAGAAGGAACAAATGCAGCATGAGCTGGAAATGCAGGTGCTTCGCGCCCAGGTGAGCCCACACTTTCTGTACAATGCGCTCAACAATATGCGCCAGCTTGCCACCATGCAGGGCATGGACCATATCGCAAGGATGGTCACAGCGCTCATTAATCTTTTACGGGCAGCGCTTACAAACGAGGGTTTATTGATCCCCCTTTCGCAGGAACTGGAATATGTCAGGAATTATTTTGAGATTTGCAAATACCAATACCTGGACGACTTTGTACTTGATATGAAAGTGGATGAGGATACATATGATTATTTGATACCGCAGATGGTTTTACAGCCTATCGTGGAAAACGCGGTGATCCACGGAATTTCAAAAAGCAGCCGCAAGGGGATCATACGTATCTACGCCAAACGGCAGGGGGATCTGCTTTGCCTTTCCATCGTGGATAACGGGCAGGGCATGGATCAGGAACAGCTTGACGCGCTTCTTTCAGAAAAGCACAACACCAGCAAGATGCGCTTTTCTGGTATAGGGGTACATAACGTGCATGAACGCATCCGTTTAAGGTTCGGAGATGATTACGGCCTTCATATAAGCTCGCGGCTGAATGCTTATACCAAGGTCGATATCCTTCTTCCCGCCGTGCAGAAGGAGGAATCCGCATGAAGCGCATACTCCTTGTGGACGATGACTTTCTTGCGCTGAACGCGTTTTTTACTTTGGCTGACTGGAATCATTATGGGCTGGAGATTGCGTATGAAGCCCATAACGGGCAGGAGGCTCTTGATTATTTGGCAGGCCATACCGCCGATATCGCCGTAATCGACGTTTGCATGCCGGACATGGACGGCATCACGCTTCTTGGAAAAATCCGTGCCCTGGATCCTTCCATCCTGTGCATCATGCTGAGCAGCTATTCCGATTATCCTTACGTCAGGGAAGCGCTGAAGCATGGCGCAATCGATTATCTATTAAAGCATGAGATCACAAAGGAGAGCATTCTTGCCATGCTCGCGCAATACGGCGCCTTAAGTTCCGTTCCCCAAGAGGCCGAAGATACGGAAGCATGTCTGTTGAAATTGTTCAGGGACCATACGGCCCCGTGCGGCGGTATGAAGGGGATTTTGGTTTACGCCTATCCGGAGGAAAGCGTTCCCCTCATCGAGGCCCAGCAGCACAGCATCCTTCAAACCTGCCGGCATATATTGCATGCGATCCCCGGCGCTGCTGTCTGTGCGCCGGGTGAAGGCGAATTGCTGCTGTTTTTCCCTCAGGATGCAATGGAAACAAATACGGATTTTACACAGGAGTATGCCGCAAAAGTCAAAAGAGCGCTTAGCAAATACCACAATATTGACTATATATTCCTTCCGCCGAAGTTTTGCTCTGATGCGGCGCATATGGACAATCTGTACCAGCTTTCACGCAGGCAGTATATGCCGAGGATTCCGGCCAATAAGGTCACCATGAGTTCGCAGGACGGAATATCCTTGATGTTCGCGGTGGTCAATAATCAAAAAGGTCTCATTGCGCAGATCATTCATGCTCTGTATGTAAGTGCCGAGGCAAAAAATGATATGAATTCCTTTTGCAATGAAATGTGCGGCATTTCGTCTCATATACGACGGCTGCTTTCCCTGCCCCCGGACGCCGTTATGCGCCTGCCTGCCGACCCCGGCCAAATGGAAGCGTTCTTTGTCCGCCTTTTCACCGGGTTGGCCGAATACGGGGGTACCCGCCTGGACTGCCATTATTCGCAGAATATACTGAAGGCGCTCGATTATCTGAATCAGCATTATGCGGAAGATATCAGCCTGAACGATGTGGCACGCTATTGCAACCTAAGTTATAACCATTTGAGTTTTTCATTTAAAAAGGAAACCGGTGAAAATATCATAGGCTATCTGAACAAACTGCGCATCTACCACGCGGCACGCCTGATTTTATTCGGCTCGATGCCCATTTCCTCTATTTGCGTAAGCGTCGGCTTCAACGGATACAATCACTTTTTTACCACCTTCCGCAGCATTACCGGCATGACGCCGTCGGAATTCCGCAAAAGCACCGCCGCGGTGGAGTGGATGCTGAAATTTCATCAGCAGAATCCAGGGTTTTGATCTTGTATCAATTTAGGAAAGACGCTATCTTGCTTAAAATGGCCGGTATATCTGCGGCATCATCTTCACATACACCAAGCGCAACGGTCTTTTGACTTTGGTTCACTAATCGTTTTGTATCTTGAAGTGCGTTAATCTTTTCATTCATAACCATCAGTACAATGCCGATAGACTTTTTCAGGGTTTCAACATATGCTTGACCTTCCAGTAATTCAACGCGAAGCATTTCACGGCTTTCCCAAACATGAGGCAATGTACGGGCTAAATCCATTGCTTTTTTAAGATCACCGGCACGCTTATACAGGAAGCACAGATTTGCCCTTACTGTGCTTCTGATCTTTTCGCTTGTACTGTTTTCCAATACGCACTCGGACAAGGAAATGGCTTCCTTCGTATCGTTTGGATTGGAAAAAGAATGCGCCAAAGCAAGTTCCGATATAAGCCCATAATTGTTTGGAAATGTTTTAACAGCATGTCTCAAGAGTTCCACCGCCTCATCATACTTGCTGTCAGCCTCATACTCGTGTGCACGCCGGAATACTTCGCTCAGCTGTTCTTGATTTCGGATATCATTCATACCCATCAATTCATCAATGGATACATTAAAAAAGTTGGCAAGACTCGGCAGCATCGTGATATCAGGAAAACACTCACCCCGCTCCCACTTGCTGACGGCTTGGAAACTGACGTCCAAAAAGCCGGCAAGCTCCTCCTGTGTCAAGCCTTTCATATTCCTCAATTGTTTCAGCTTTTCAGCAATGGCGATATTCATTGACGGCACCTCCTCATATTATTGAGATGATGAATCCATTATAACAAAGCGGAGGCAGCAATCAATAACGCGGTGCTTGAGAAATATTCAACTGCAGATAGAATCCTTCACCTGCCTTACGCATTTCTCTCAAATTTATAGGCCTTGTGCGAAATCAGTATTTTACTATCTGCTTGCATATCGCAATACAATAGCGTAAAATGAAGAACAGGAGGAGGTGTATTGCCATGGCAAGGACAAAGAGCGTATTTGCCCGTGTCGAACCGGAAATCAAGGAACAAGCCGAAAAGGTTTTGGAGCATCTTGGCATTCCGATGTCAAATGCAATTGGGCTTTTTCTGCGTCAGGTAGTGTTGCAGCGCGGGATTCCCTTCGATATGAAACTTCCCCAAAGTAAGCCGTTATCTATTGGCGTACTCAGTGAAGAGCAGTTCAATGCGGAAATTGAGAAAGGGCTGGCTGACCTGACAGGTGGAAAGGTTGTGTCAGCTGACAGTGTTGCAGCAAGAATGCATCGGGATTACTCAGTATGAGTGCCTGGAAGGTAATTTATACCGAGCAGGCTGAAGCGGACTTGCGCGAGATTTACGAGTATATCGCGTACACTCTGCTGGAGCCCGAAGCTGCAAAAAACCAGGCCAGGCGTATCATGGATGCAGCCGGTAAGTTGGATCAGCTGCCGCTGCGACATCCGCTTTATGATAAAGAACCTTGGCAAAGCAAGGGGCTGCGGGTCTTGACGGTGGATCATTTTTTGGCGTTTTATCTGCCGATTGAAAAGCAAAATACCGTTGTGGTAATTCGCATCATGTATGGCGGCCGCAATATCCGGGAACATTTAAGCCAGACTTAAGGAGACAGGTGAAGAATCCAGTAGACGCTTCCAAAGACACGATATGATGGCCGCCCTTTTTCGTTTTTTATCAGTGCTCTCAAAAGGCAGCTATAACATATCTTGACATCGGATGATTGCGTGATATAATCAGTGCAAATTCATAGCAAATGCGATGATGGATGAGAGTAAGCGGCAGGAAATTTCAAGAGAGCCCGGTTTGGTGGGAACGGGTATTTAAGAGCCGTTGAATGAGGAGCCGGAGCAGAAGGTGAAGCGTTTTGTCAGCCTTCCGTAAACTCACGATACGAGGAGGGGCATTGATGGATGCCCATAGAGTGGATTGCTTTGCAATCAATGAGGGTGGCACCGCGAAAGTAGGCCTTTCGTCCTTTTATGGATGAAAGGCTTTTTTTATTGGAGGAGATAAGATGAGTACCTATGCACAGATGGCAAACCTGTTGTTCCCCCATGTAAAAGCGAATGCTGAAGAAATCATTGCCTTGTACCCGCCAAGGAAGCTGCCTGCCGGCGCTATGGTCACGCGGCTGGCGCCGAGCCCGACAGGGGAACTGCATGTCGGATCGCTGTATGCGGCATTCCTTTCGTATCGCTTGGCGAAGCAGTCGGGAGGCGTATTTTATATCC
The DNA here is from genome assembly GCA_023415715.1 of Bacillota bacterium. GTDB lineage: Bacteria > Bacillota > Clostridia > Christensenellales > Aristaeellaceae > JAEWAH01. The sequence continues at coordinate 41,528 of JAEZJP010000250.1, read as the reverse complement.
GCCTAGATGACACGGACCAAAAGAGGGAAGTGGACGGCGCCAGCGGCCGGATTCCAACGGAATTACGCCGGTTTGATATAGCATATGAAGAGGGTTTCTTTCACGAGGGCAGCGAATTCGGGGAATACGGTCCATACATCCAAAGCCGGCGAAAAGAAATCTATCAAGTATTTGCAAAACGAATGGTTTACGAAGGTAAGGCATATCCATGCTTTTGCAGCGAAGAAGCGTTGGATGAAATGCGTGCTGGGCAAAAACGGCAGGGCGTTGATATCGGATATTATGGTGATTGGGCTATCCACCGCCGGATGGAATTGGGCGAAATAGAGCGGGAAGTGGATTTTGGAAAAAAGTTCACACTGCGTTTAAGATCACCAGGTGTCATGAATCGAAAAGTGTGTTTTGATGATCTTTTTAAGGGACCTATCAGCATGCCTGAAAATATACAGGATATTGTTCTGTTGAAATCCGACGGTTTGCCTACGTACCACTTTGCCCACGTGATTGATGATTTTCTGATGCATACAACGCATGTACTGCGGGGCGATGAATGGCTTTCCTCCTATCCCATTCACCGTCAGCTTTTTGAGGTGCTAGGTTGGGAGCCGCCGGTATACGGTCATCTTGCTCCTATTATGAAAAAGGAGGGGACTTCCAAGCGCAAGTTCAGCAAGCGCAAAGACAAGGATGGCCATGCCGCCTACTACAGAACGCTTGGGATCCCGCCTTTGGCCTTGCGTGAATACTATATGCGCCTTATCAACTCAACTTATGAAGACTGGCGTCGTGCAAATCCAACGCTTGCTTTGGAGGCATATACCATTGACCTTCATAACCTGGGAAGCAGCGGGCCTGTTTTTGACATGGAGAAGCTTAATGATATTGCCAAGGATGTCATTGCCGCAATGGACGCAAGCTTTTGTCTTGAAGCGTTGATGGCATGGGCAAAAGAGTATGACCCTGCTTTTTATGAAGTTCTATGCCACGATCAGCCCTATGCGCTTAAAGTGCTGGGGATCGGGCGGGGGATTGCAAAGCCGCGCAAAGATATCTCTAAATGGTCGGAAATCCGATCGTTGCTTGGGTATTTCTGGGACACGTTTTTTACTATTGATCCGTCGCTATTCTCCCATAATATGCATGAGGCCGATTTGTTACAATCCTATGCGAAGGAATATGAACCCGAACAAACAAAGGAAGTCTGGTACTCGCATCTAAAAGCTATGTCTGAGGAGATGGGTTTTACAAGTGATAAAAAGGCTTTCGCAGAGGACCCAACTGCCTACAAAGGAACGCTGGCCGATGCCGCTTCCATTCTTCGTTATGCTCTGACAGGCCGGGAAAAGTCTCCCGACCTATACGATATCATGCAGGTGATGGGGCAAAAACGTGTTTCAGACCGCTTGACTCAGGCGGCTGAAATTTATAAGCTATGAAAGGAAAGGCATGAAATACTGCTTATCCTAATTGCAATATGCGGCCATCCGGCAGCATTATTTTTCCTGAAATTTCGTAAAGCCCGCACGGAACCGGAGAGACTTCATATTTTGCGAAGCTGGGTTCCAACGGCCGGATGCCAAGCACGTAAGCCATATACAGATACAGCGGCACGGCGGACCAGGCGTGGCACAAGCTTCCGGCACGGTCAAAATCCCATCCGCCTTTTTCTGTTTCCCAGAAGGTGGTCGCACCCTGCACAAGCATATCGCCCCAGATGCGTGCGATACGGCCAAGCGCCTTCCTGGCATAGCGTTCACCTTTTTTCAAAAGCGCTTCAAAGAGGAATATGGAATAGCTGAGCGATATGGGCGAAAGCTTCTCGTCCGTAAGGCTCTGCAAAACAACATCCTCGTTTTCAGCCGGGCAGACTCCGCAATATACTGCAAAGGCATTGGCAAGCTCCGAAATATGCCAGAAGCCTTGTTCGTTCCTGTACGTGTAGTAAAGACCTGTATGAGGATCCCGGAAAAAATGGTCTGTATCCATGCGAAGTTTTTCCGCTTCCGCTCGATATGTCTTTGCTCCGGGCATTTTCAATAAATCAAGCATATGGGCAATACGCGACGCGGCCTCGGCAGTCAGCATGTTGAGCGGCGCATCAAACCGCATGGCTTTCCCTTCACCAAGCTCTTTCTTGTTTCCGTCAAGCCCGGGCCGCCATTCGTAGAAATTCCAGTAAGCATCGCCCGCATAGGCCGGGATCAGACCGCATTCCGCCCGCCGCGAAAACATCCCATTCACGATCGTGCGTGCCACAGGCAATGTCTCACGTACAAACGGTTCATCGCCGCTGTACATAAGATACTCCTCAAGCGCCAGAACAAAAATGGCTGAAAAGCTGGGAATCGTGATGGGGACACCCGCGGGGGCGCATAGTTCCAGCAATCCGTCATCCCTTAAGGACAACGCAAGAAGCCTCAAACTTTCTCTGGGTATTTCATACTCCCCGAATGCGTAATAGCCGCAGAGCATTTGATTGCGCGAATCCATCGCATACAGCGCCTGTTCGCGCCATGGGCAGTCTTCATAGTGCTCATGCAGGCAGGCCTTCAGCGTATCGCGGCACACGTCGAATATCCGGCTGTGCAAACCATCCGCCGTATGGAAGGCCGGTAATTCACAAAGCGGATATGTAACAGGCCGGACGCCGGCATACTTCAAATCCACCTCATGGGAGGCAATAAACAGCTGAACAAACCTTAAGCCGCATCTGCGGTATAGATGCATGAAATGGTTCAGCCCGGCCTTCGCGTGGAATCTTGCGGCAAAGTTCCGGCCGCCGACATATGTCCTGACCCGCAAATCATCCGTGTGCTCGCCCCAGCCGATCAGAATTTCACACGCTTGCGGCACGGTCAGTTCCAGATCAAGGAAACCGACCGTTTCTTTACCCAGATCCGCAACGATCCATATTCCGCCGCCGTCCTCCGCAGCATACCGTACCGCCTCTTTAGGAAAGGCAGGCTGCATATTCAGGCCGGTCATGCCTTCATTTTCGCGGAAGGCCATGGGGGCGTACTGCATACGTTTCCCGATCGTATCGCCGTCAAGATCCCCAAAATATACGCCTTGGGATACAATAGCTGCATCCGCACGGCCACTCAGCTCAAGGCGTTTTATGGGGCGTGCATGAAATGACCGCGTATGTGTAAATACATCGGGCCGTCCATATTCCGGCATGGCTGCGCAGGCGTTGTACTCAAAGGTGTAACCCATCTGCTTTGTGATGAGATCCGCTTCACCGCTTTTATAGTTAGGATCACAGGCGACAAGCGTATCCATACCACTCGCGGCAATTGTCTTTCCGCCAACGCGCACCTCAAATATCAGCGCGGGTCTGCCGGGCCTGTATACGGAACTCTCCGTTACCGGGCAGTAAGCACCGATTTCAATAAGGTTTTGGCCTTTTTTAAGGTAGCCGGAAATATCAATCTCGTCGTGTACCTTATATCCCGGCAGGTCCGCGTATTGGCCGAATCCAACAAGCATGCCGCCTACATAAGCCACATACTGCGCATCCGCGCTGATGAAAAGGACAGCATCTTCACATTCTTCCGCCTCAAATGGCTGGCGTGCCAATATGTACTGGTTTGGCCCGCTGCATTCCTTTGTCCAGATCCACTGTGACGATTCAAATGGCATGCAAAGTCCTCCGGCTGTTTTCCCTTTATGAAACAATGCTGCTTATCTTAAGGATCCATCCATCTGTTCCAGCTTTTTCACCCGGCGGCGGAATTCCTCGCTGGTGGAAAATTTGGCCGCAAGAAACAAGTCGATCAATTCCAGCGCCACCGTGTGACCGATGATCTGCGCGCCCATGGCGATCACTTGCACATCATCATGCTCCACGCACTGGTGGGCGGTATAGATATCATGGCATACGGACGCACGGATGCCGGAAATTTTGTTGCAGGCGATGCAGGCGCCTACGCCTGTTCCGCAGAACATAATGCCACGCTCGCAAGTTCCATCCAGTATGGCGGCGCATACCTTTTTGGCAATATCGGGGAAGTCCACAGGGCTTGGATCGAAGCTTCCGAAATCAGTGATTTCATGCCCCTTTGACCGAAGAATGTCCAGAACTTTTCCTTTCAGGGGAAACCCGGCGTGATCGGAGCCGACGGCAATTTTCATGGTGTTCCTCCTTGCGTATCTGGTATGGTATTCGTGATTCATAATCCCATTCCCTGCCCGCTGCGGTAGGCGGTAGGCGTTAAGCCCGCCACGGTTTTGAAGACACGGTTAAAGCTTTGAATACTGTTGAAGCCCGTCGCTTTGGCGATGTCGCCAACAGGCATCCTGCTGCTTTTTAGTAGTTCTTTGGCGACCTGCATTCGTTTTTCGCAAAGCAGGTCATTGAACGTGCTGCCGCATTGCTGCTTGAGCATGCGGTTGATATAGGTAGGGGAATACATCAGCTTGTCGGAAAGGTCGGCGATGGTTACATCCTGGCTATAATGCTGAGTGATAAACGCAAGGGTCAGTTCATAAACATGTCCGGATGTCTTGGTATGCCGCTGGGCGATAAAGACGGTAACATCATCGCAAAAACCGGTAAAGCAGTTTTCAAACTCGGTTATTTCCCTAAGGCCCGAGAGCTTGGCCGCCATATCGCCCACACACTCCGTGATTTCCTCCAGGTGATACCCCAGCTCATGCAATATTCCCATCACACAGTTTACATAATGGGAAAACACGCTTTGTGCCCCCAGCATTTGCAGCATCATTCCGGTTTCGCGGGCTTCATACAATTCATTCAGACTTTCGTGTACCCTTGCCACATCCGCAGCGCGTATATGGTCGCACAGCCGCTTTTCGATATCCACGGGGAAGTGGGCCTGAACCTTGGTCTGCATGACGGCCTGGGGATAGAATATAGCCTGCCCGTGGCCCATGGAAAAGCGGTAGGCCATGGCAATGCCGGCCTCCCGCATGGAGGTGGGGATTTCCTGAATATTCTTTTTGAAGGAGCCTATGCCGACTGTGATGCTAAAGGGGAAATACTGTTCGATGTTGGTGCAGGCCTCGCTGCATTTGTGAAAGAGCTGCTCAGCCGATTCCTCACGGTCGGGCAGTGCCAGCAGATAAAACGATTCAGACGGATCAAGACCGGGAATGCTGGCCCCTGTCCAGCACCAATCTCCCAAAAGCTCAGACAGTATGTTTTTGATCACGAATTCGTAAAGGACCTGGTCTTCGGCGGTGAAACGGCCGCAAAAATCCCGGTAGTGATCGATATGGTATCCAACCACGCAGTGGACGGCACTTTCCGGGAAGTTAAGACCCGCGAGCGTTGTGCGTTCCTTCATCAGCTCTTCGTTTTTCATGCTGCCGAACATAAGGTCGCGGGTGATCTTCTCCAAGACCAAGGGATGGTACTTCTGCGTTTTGGCGCTCAAATCGGCGTTGGTTTGGGCAATTTCATGAAAACGCTCAAAGAGCATGCGGAACTCTTTATACCGTGCGCCATTTTCCGCATGGCGGGGCGTTTGCGTGGAGGTTAACAGCCGCTCCACCGGCTGGTAAAGTTGTTTTGCCGTGAAAACCGTCATGAAAACACCCAGCACAAGCACCAGCAGCGTCAGCCACAGGCTGGTGTTGGTAACGCTTTGGGCCCGCTCGTAGTATTCGGATATAGGCTGCACCATGATATAGGTGCAGCCGCTGACGGCGGATGTATCCACGGTGATGACCGTCTGCGTACCGCCGATGGTGAGCAGTTCACCCGTTCTCTTTTCGTTCGCGGCCAGCTTGATGTCGTTCAGCTGCGCAATATAGTTTTCGGCATATTCGCTGTCGTTGTAGCTGATGGGGATGCCCTTGTCATCCAGTATGAGCAGGAAGGTATTGGTGCCCGCCGCTGCGCTTTGAATTTGCGAAAGAAAGCTGTTCCTGTCCAGATTCACCGCCAGCAGCGCCGTGCAGTGTTTTCTCCCCAAGGGCAGCTTGCGCAAAATGGTGATCCCTTCCGACTCCTGCGTCTTATCGATAAAGCGCAGCTTCCGGTTGGGAAGCATCAGCGGCCCCTGCTCCGCCTGGTCCACTTTTTCCATCCATTCCTTGTCATGGAAGGTGTCGAAGGCATAGACGCCGTAGCTTGTGATCATGTAGGGCGTATCAAGATAATACAGATACACGGAATGCATATTTTCATCCGCTGCCTGCATGACGGAAAGCTTTGTCTGAATCCGGTTAAGGTCCCACAGGTCAAGGGCCGGATCGGCGGTCAGGTATTTGGAGACCAAAGGATCCAGAGCCAGCTGCAACGAGGATACAGCCACCCTTTCCAGCGCGTCGTCCACACGTGTCTTCACCATGGAAAGCAAGGCTGTATTCGATTTTTGTATCTCCTGTTCCATCATGTGCCGGGAGGGAAGATACACCAATGCCATGCCGCCTGCGGCGCATACAACGATGGCCATGTAAATAAACACGCAGGCGGCAATCTTGTAACGATCCAGGATATTCCGCATCCATGCTATGATTCGCTTCAACGGCATCACCTCCTAGGTGAACACAAACGCGGGAACGGTCTTAGCCGCTCTCGCGCATGGATTAATATGGATGCCAAGTGAAAAAAGCCGGAGGGGCGCACATAAGAATGTGCGCCCTAATCTATATTGCTTACGCCTTTTCCATGACCTCGATGTATTTTTTTGTTTCCGACAAAGATGTCATAAAGGCATTATACAATCCATCGGCATGCTCGCGCAAGGTGCGCTGGGAATTGGTATATTTGTTCTGGGTTGTGGCATAATCCAGCTGCTTGATCCATTTTTCGGGGATGGAAGCTGCTCCGGTCAGCGCGCCGGAAATGCCGCCGGCCACCGCAGCCACGCAGTCCGTATCCCGGCCCATGTTGACGCCGGCCACGACGGCTTCCCTGGTATCGCCCTTCACCATCTGGAAGATGCACATGCCCTTGGTAACCACTTCGTTGGCGAAACTAAAGCAATAGGGGATGCCGATGCCGCTGTATACGTTGTCGAAATAGCTGCGCAATTCCCTGATATCCTTCATGCCCTTTGTCTTGTTCAGTTCCCGCTCCAGCTCGGGGCGGACCACCGTCTGGTCGCAATGGGTTAACACATCCTGGATTACGCTTTCCACCGTGGCCCCCGGTTTGGTGGCCGAGGCAATGGCGATGCCGGTGACGCAGGCCCATTTAAGGCCTCTGCTGTTGGAGGTTTGATAGAGCTGCCCCACCTCCAGCACATCCTCAATGGCATGCTGAATGTGGCCGGCGTTGATGAGCGCAACGGCATGGCAGGAACGGGAGAAACTGTTCAACCCCGCGTAATCGCAGTACCTGCCCAGGTCCATGGCTGGGAGGCCCGTTTTGGCCATGGCCAGAAGAACGCCCTCAAAGGGTTCCGACACAAGCCCGGCTGCGTTGGGGTTCATATGGTCCAGCCAGGATTTGCGCACATCCTCGGCATTTACACGGCCTTGCTTTTCCATGATGGCGGTGATCATCAGCTTTTGCCGCTCCACGCCGTCCTCCGTGGTGCCCGGTTCCCGCATCCAGCCGTTTTTATAATGCATATAAGGCAGAAAATCCTCAATCAGCCCGTGCTTTTTCTCGATCACCGGCCAAAGGGAGCCTTCCTCCGGGGCGCCCATGGCGGAGCCGATATGACAACCCGCGATACAGCCGAAAAACTTTTCCTTAAGGGTTACGTTGCCCATAAATTCCACTCCTTGTTACCCGGGAGGATGAGGTATTATCACTTCATCCTCCCGGCATTTTACTTACTTGGCAGCCTTTTCGTTCACCTGCTGAGTCCATTCCTCGCCGCCCAGGCGGTCGTATTCCTCTACAAACTGGTCGAAGTAATCAAGATCGGCTTTCCCGGTGATGATCTTGCCGTAGGCTTCTTCCACCAGCTGGTTCAAATCGGCGCTGTACTGTTTTTCCGCTTCGGTGACGATGCCGTCGGCCGCGTTGGTAATGATGTTCCACTTGAGGGCATCCCGGCGTGACTTAACCAGGTAGGTCTCCATTTGAAGCAGGGGCTGCTCGTTTTCAAAGCAGGAATACCATTGGATCCACTTGGCATCCACGTCAAACTGGGGCAGCGTGTGGTAAGTGCCGTCGGCCTGCTTCTCCCAGTGCACACCCTGCACGCCGGAGTAGGCTGTCATCATGCCTTCCTCGGTGTGGTACCAGTCAAACAGCTGCATGATTTCCTTGGCGTGCTGCGTGGTGGACAAAATCACCACCGGGAAGTTCACAATGCCAACGCCGCGTACGCCGGAGATGCCGTCGGGGCCAACGGGCGGAGCGATCCTGCGCCATTCCACCTTGGGATCGATCTTGCGCATTTCTGCCTCGATTTTGGGTTCCCAGGTCCACCAGCGGTGGGTGGAGCCGAACTGGTTCTTCATGCCACGCTCGTTGAGTTCCGATTCCGCCTTGATGGTGATCCATTCGGGGTGGATAAGCCCTTCCTGGTACCAGTCGCGAAGCAGCGCCAGCGCTTCCTTGGCCTTGGGGTTGGTGGCCTGGGGCTTTAAGGTGCCATCGGCATCTTTATAGAAGTAGCCGCGGTGCACGCCCATGACGCCGTACGCGCCGAAGATGGGCTCAAATGTTTCCAGGCCGGTGCCCAGGAGGCCGTAGGTATCAGCAACGCCATTTCCGTCGGGGTCCTGAGTCACAAAAGCTTTATATACATCATGAAGCTCCTGAAGTGTTGTGGGGTTTTGAAGGCCCAGCTTATCCAGCCAGTCGCCGCGGATGATGAAGTTGTACCGGTGCTCGCTGGTCCATACGGGGATGCCGTAGATTTTGCCGTCGGAGCCGCGCATGATATCCCAAGCCTTTTCCGGGATGGCGCTCATCAGGTTTGGGCAATCCTTCAGGTAATCATCCAGGGCCAGAAGCATGCCCTGCTCGGCATAATCATATAGTTCCGATGTTTTGGAAAGGCGGATGGCATCGGGCAGGTCCTTGCCCGACAGAATCACGCTTACTTTTTCCGCATAATTGGCCGCGGGGGGTGCGATATGTTCAAATGTGATACCGGATTTTTCTTCGATGGCCTGGTGAATGGAGTTGTCTTCGTTCAGCGGCTCAAAGCCGCCCTTGGTGAACACCCATGTGACCATTTTGTCTTCCGCCAGGCTGGAGATGGCCGTCAGCAAAAGAACCAGGGTTAAGAGTAAAGCCAGTCCCTTTTTCATGTTCCGTTTCCTCCCTGTAATGTATTATACCTCAAGAGGCCTTGGCCTCTATGATTTGCTCACCCCTTGACGGAGCCGATGAGGATGCCCTTGACGAAGTATTTTTGCAGCATGGGGTACAGGCAGATGATGGGGAGCATGGTAACGATGATCTCCGTGGCGATCAGGCCCTGGGGCGGTGGAGTTACCTCGGCAAAAGCGTTGCTCAGTTCCAGTTCGCTCATGGAGGAGGTAAGCATCGTCTCCCGGAGCAGTATTTGAAGCGGCCATAGCTTGCGGTCCGTAATGTAGAGCACGCCGTCCATGAACGTGTTCCAGTGCCACACGGCATAAAAGAGGCCAACGGAAGCGATGGCCGGCAAGGATAGGGGAAGGATAATGCGGAAGAGGATCATGATATCGTGGCAGCCGTCGATGCGGGCCGATTCCTCCAGTTCTTCCGGCAGGCTGCGAAGGAAGGTGCGCATGATGATCATGTTGTACACGCTCATGGCGCCGGGAAGCACCAGCGCCCAGATGGTATCCTGCAGTCCCAGTGATGTGACCAGCAGGTAGGAGGGGATCATGCCGCCGCTGAAGATCATGGTGATGAAGAAGAAGGTCATGAACCCCTTGTTTCCGGGCATTTGCCGTTTGGAAAGGGGATAGGCGGTAAGCACCGTTACAAGCAGGTTGATGGCCGTGCCCAGCACCGTCCGCAATATGGTGACGCCGTAGGCACGCCAGAGGATGGGATTGGTAACCACATACTTGTAGTAATCCAGCGTAATATGGCGGGGAATGAGGCTGTTAAGCCCGCCGGAGGATCGCATGACCTCCTCCGGCGGTACAAAGGAGCGCTGTATCACGATCAGAAAGGGTACAAGGGTGATAACAAGAATCAGTGTAAGAACGAAAAGGTTGACAATTTCGAATACTTTGTCCACCCTTGTTTGGGCAAGGCGGTTCGCGGTATGTTTCATAGACTTCTCTTCCTTTATTATAACAACGTTTCCTGCCCGGCCTTGTCTGACAAATAATTGAAGATCAGCACGAAGGCGCATGCGACGACGGATTTGAACAGGCCCACGGCGGTGGAGAACCCATATTTGCGGTCTACCACGCCGATGCGGTATACATACGTATCCAGAATATCCCCCACGTCGTACACGGCTGAATTGTACATGGAGAATACCTGGTCAAAGCCGGCGTTCAGCACCCCGCCCAAGCGAAGAAGGAACATGACCGCGATGGTAGGCAGAATGCAGGGAACAGCGATGTACAGGATGCGCTGGATGCGGTTGGCTCCGTCGATTACCGCCGCCTCGTGGATTTCCTGAGGCACGCCGGACAATGCCGCCAGATAGATGACGGCGCTCCAGCCCATCTCTTTCCAGATATCTGTGACCACCAGGATGCTCCTGAAATATGCCGGTTCCGCCATGTAAAAGACAGGCTTTTGTCCCATGGCGATGCGGATGAGGTTAAGCAGTCCATCCCCCGGGGCGAGAAGGTTCATGACCACCCCCGACATGATGACCCAGGAGATGAAATGGGGGAGGTATACCACCGTCTGCACGGTGCGCTGGAAGGAACGCTGCCGTACTTCATTGACCAGTATGGCAAGAAGGATAGGAACCGGGAATCCGAAAAGAATCTTGTAACCGCTGATAATGAACGTATTGGCCAGTACGCTTAAAAACTTGTTGGTCAGAAACAGGCGCTCGAAATTGGCAAAGCCAACGAATTTGCTGCCGGAGATACCCAAGAAAACTTTGTAATCCTGAAATGCAATCACAAGGCCGCCCATGGGCACATAATGGAACAATACCACATAGAGGATGCCGGGAACCAACATAAGATAGAAGTACCTGAAACGCCAGACGGATTTGCGAAGTGATGTCCTGTGTACTTTCTGAATGACCGCATTTGAATGGATCAATTGTATCTACCCCTTTGGCATGAAGCTCTCGGCTTTTCCGAGTATAGCGAAGGGGGACTATCTATGGCAACCATCAAAATTGAGCATTCTTCTCAAATTTCATCATTTTGTTGAGCAAAGTTGAACTATATCGTTGTACCTGTTTTGTTCAGCATAATGGGATGAACCGCAACATAAGGTTTAGGAATATCTTGTTGATACTTGCCGGATTTGTCAAAAGTGGGTGTTGACATTCCAAATATGGTATGCTATCATTTCCTTAAAAAGTTATTTAAACGATTAAATTTAATCGATTATATAAGTTGGGCAATGAACCTTAAGCGTCTTTTGCCGGTTGGGATAAGCAATGATCCGAATGGGCGCCGGCGGCCCGAATAAATGATCGGTGGATGGATTTATATGAATTACTTTGAAGCCTTGCCCTTAAAGTGCGTCAGGTTGACGGACGGTATTCCGCAAAGAATGCAGAAGCTCGTAAAGGAAAAGGTGCTTTCCTACCAATGGGAGGCTCTGCACGACCGCGTGAAGGACGCTGCCAAGAGCCATTGCATAGAAAATTTCCGCATTGCGGCGGGGCTTTCTTCAGGCGAACACTATGGCATGGTCTTTCAGGACAGCGATTTGTACAAGTGGCTGGAAGCAACGTCCTACTGCATCGAAGTGTTTGGGGACGGCGATCTGGAAACGCCGGCCGATGAGGTTTGCGATCTGATCGGGAAGGCGCAGCAAAGTGACGGCTATATCAATACCTATTATACGATCAAGGTACCTTCGGGCAGGTTTACAAATTTGCAGGAAGGGCATGAGCTGTACTGTGCGGGGTATTTCTTCGAAGCCGCTGTGGCCTATTTCCGTGCTACGGGAAAGAGGCAGATCCTTGATACGGCCTGCCGATTTGCGGATTATTTAACGCAGGTTTTCGGCACGGGGGAAGGGCAGATTCCAGGTTATCCAGGGCACCAGGTGGTAGAGGTCGGGCTTGTAAAGTTGTTTCAGGTGACCGGTAACCGTGCTTATTTGAAGCTTGCAGACTACTTTATCGCCCAGCGGGGCAAGGAACCCTTTTATTTTGCCCTGGAGCGTGAAAGCCCAGGATTTCAGGAAATATTCCATCTCCCTGTCATCAGGGAGCGAACGTATGCCCAAACCCATGTAGAGCCGGTCCATCAGACGGAGGCGGTTGGGCATGCGGTGCGCGCACTGTATATGTACAGCGCCATGGCAGATCTGGCAAGGATGAATGAAAACCGGCCTCTGAAGGATGCATGCGAAAAATTATTCCGCAATGTGACCCAGCGGCGAATGTATATAACCGGCGGCGTAGGCTCCACCTCGTATGGCGAAAGCTTTACCACCGATTTTGACTTGCCCAACGATACCATTTACGGCGAAAGCTGCGCCTCGGTTGCGCTGATGATGTTCGCATCACGCATGGCCTCCCTTACCGGGGACGGTGCGTACTATGACACGGTGGAACGGGCGTTCTTTAACCAAGTATTGGCGGGAATATCTCAAACGGGCACGGAGTTCTTCTATGTGGGGCCCCTGGCCGTCAATCCTTCTGCCTGCTGCGGGAACCCCGGCCTGCATCACGTCAAGCCCGTTCGGCAGAAATGGTTTGATTGTGCCTGCTGCCCCACCAATACTGCGCGTACCATCATGAGCATTGGCAGTTATGCTTTCGGTGCCGACAACGATACACTGTATATCCATATGCCCCTTGCTTCAATTATAAATACCGGCCGTTTTGAACTGGCGCTTAACACACAGTACCCCTTTGGTGATACGCTTCGCATTGAGGTTTTGGGACAGGAACAGAACCTGGCGGTCAGGCAGCCGGGGCTTGCGCCCATCAAGGCCGTACTGGTGAACGGGGAAGCAAGATCTATTTCTATCGTGAATGGATACCTCCATTTATTCGCGTTGACGCGGGGAGATGTTGTTACCATTACATATGACCTTCATCCAAGGTTCGTGGTATCCCATCCCAAGGTTGCAGACAATGTGGGCAAAGCCGCCGTCATGCGGGGACCAGTTGTCTATTGCGCCGAGCAGGCGGACAACGGCGAGGGTATAGCAAGTCTTCGGCTGCCGCACGCTGCTGACCTCACCGAATCGGAATCCTTTGCCGGTGATGGTTCCGTCACATTAAAGACACGCGGTACAAAGGCGGTCTTTGAAGATGAGGAGGAGTTGTATCAGAACCACCTGCCGGTGTGGGAAGAATCGGATATTACGCTTATTCCTTACTACCTTTGGGCTAACCGCGGCGAAGGGGAAATGCAGGTTTATTTAAACGTTTCGGAGGGCGAGGGGATTGGGCCCCGAGCCTGAAGCCCAGTTTTGGCACAGCCATGACTGGGCGGAACACCGGGCATGATTCTCATGCGCGGTTCTAAGGCACTAATACACGGGTGTGTATTGCAATAAAATAAGGAGGAAGAGAACATGAAAAAGGGAACCAAGCTCCTGGGCCTGGCGATCGTGCTGACCATGATACTGACCATGGTATCCGGTCTCACCGCGCTGGCTGAAGGCCGGACCACCATCACCTACTCCATGTGGGGCGATGATGAAGAAGTTCGCGTGCTTCAGGAGACCATCAACAAGTTCGAGAGCGAACAGGACAAGATTCACGTGGAGATCGTGCAGATCGACCGTGCGGACTATGTGGGTACTATGAACACCCGTGCGGCCGGCAATAATCTGCCGGATTCGGGCATCATGGCGGAAGACGCTGTGCTCATGTGGGCAGAGCAGGGCATGCTGGCGGACGTGAGCAACATGTACGGCGCCGATGAAGCCAAGCCTCTGGACAGCCTGGCCTTCACTTACCAGGGAAAGCCCGTAGGCTACTCCGTGGCCAACGAAGTGCTTTTGACCTTCTATGACCGCAAGGCCTTTGCCGATGCGGGCGTCACGCCGCCTCCCGCCAGCGCTGACAAGGCCTGGGACTGGGACACCTTTGTGGACGTGGCAAAGCAAATGACATTGGACGTAAACGGCAACAACGCCAAGTCCGACAAGTTTGACCCCAACAACATCAAGCGCTATGGCGTTATGCTCTGCCCCGACTTCTGGCAATTGGAAGTCTGGTCTGTCATGAACGGCGGCGCCTGGTACGACAAGGATGGCAATGTGACCATCAACAGCCTCGAATCCATGGAAGCGCTGCAGCGCGTTGCTGACCTGGCCCTGGTACACCATGTGGCTCCCCAGTACGGCACCAACACTGCCAATACCATCGACCAGGATCTGGTCAACGGCAATGCGGCTATGTACATCAACGGCCAGTGGTCCATTGGCGTATGGCTTGGTAAAGCCAAGGAGACTGACGGCCTTGACTTTGGCGTGGGCGTGCTGCCCTACATGAAGGATAAGGTCACCCTGAACACCGGCGGCGTGAACGTTGCCTTTGCGACCTCCAAGCATCCGGCGGAAGCCATGGAATGGCTCAAGTGGTACGCCAAGGAAGAAAACTCCTGGGGCCTGATCCAAAGCGGTATCTGGATGCCGGTTCTGTCCAGTTACTATACCGACGAAGCCATGACCCACAAATGGGTGGACAATCCCAACTTCCCGCCGTATGATGAGTACAAGTCGGCAGTTGTGGACTATGCCTTGAACAACGCTAAGCCTACCTCCTGGTATTGGGTGAACAGAACGAATCTGTTCAACGATGCGCTCAGCACCATTCTGGCTCCCTGCTGGAGCGGCAATGAAAAGGTTGCCGATGCCATTACAAAGGGCCTGGATACGCTGAAGGCCGCCAACCAGGGCCTGTAAGTAATTCGATGGAATCCGCCCGCGTAAAAACACGGGCGGATCCCCAAATGGGGTGTTGACATGAAAAGACGATCAAGACCGGTCTCCAAAATGGCACGTCAGGAGGCGCGCGCGGCCAAGCTTTTCCTGATACCCGCCTTTCTGGGTCTCACGTTCATCACCTATTTGCCCCTGATTTCCGTATTCATATTGTCATTTTTTAAATGGACAGCCATCATGCCGCAGCCCGTTTTTGTAGGGCTGAATAATTACATCAAGCTTTTTACAAAGGATATGTTCTTCTGGACATCGGTCAAGGTGACGGTGATCTATGCGGTGCTCACTGTATGCATCAGCATGGTCTACTCCATGACCATTGCCATGCTCTTAAACCGCAAGGTGCCCGCCAGGGGCTTTTTCCGGGCTGTATTCTACGTTCCCTATATCATTCCTGCCATGGCTGTGTACATGAGCTGGGCGCTACTGTACAATCCTGACTTCGGCGTATTGAACGCCCTTCTTGTCCAAAACGGGCTGCCGAAAATGGCCTTCCTGGTGGATTCCAGGTTCATTATACCATCGCTGGCGGTCATTGCCGTATGGGCCAGCGGGAACCTGATCGTTATCTTCCTGGCGGGGCTCGGCAATGTGCCCCGTGTATACCATGAAGCTGCCGAAATCGACGGTGCATCCTTCTGGAAGCGCCTTATCCATATCACCTTTCCTTGCATGACGCCAATCATCTTCTATAACCTGCTTATGAGTTTGATAGCCAACATGCAGGTAGTGGTGCCCTCGCTCATTTATGCGGGAAGCAACCGCACCACCTATCCCGAATATACCTTCATGTCGTTTCTGATGTACCGCACGGGCTTCATCAACAATGAGCTGAGCTATGCCAGTACCATATCGTTTATCTTTTTTGTGATCATCGGCGTCTTCACGCTGATCCTGTTTGCCACCTCCAAGTCGTGGCTGTTCTACGAAGGGGGGGACAAGTGATATGAGCGGCAGCATCAAAAGCAGGAAGCGCGCGGAGAGGATCGCTAATATCATAGCGCTGGTGTTTATTATCCTCTTTGCATCGCTCGTTCTTTTTCCCCTATGGTGGATCCTCCGCTCCTCCCTGATGACCAACCCTGAGATTGGCTCCCTTAACTTCTTTCCCAGCAGGTGGTTATTTTCAAACTACCCGGAGGCCCTTCAGGTCTTCACATTCTTCCAGTACTTTTTCAATACCATGACCATTGTGGTACCCTGCGTTGTTTTCGGCACGGTCACCGCGGTATTTTGCGGGTATTCCTTTGCCCGGCTGTATTTTAGGGGCCGCAGCTTTGTCTTCGGGCTTTGCATTGCGTCGCTTTTGCTTCCGCCCATTGTTACCTTGATCCCGTTGTATATTGTGTGGATGCGCTTCCTTGGTCTTGGCGGCACGTACTGGCCGCTGATCCTGCCATACTTGACAGGCGGCGGGGCGTTCAATATCTTCCTGATCCGCCAGTTCATCATGACCGTGCCCAGGGAACTGGACGAGGCAGCGAAGATCGACGGCGCCGGCAGGATGCGTGTTCTTTTGCAGATTTTGGTGCCTTCCATCCGGCCGGCCATCATCGTAGTGGCGCTGTTCATATTCATAGGCATCTGGAATGACGTGCTTTTACAGACAGTGTATATCTCCGATTCCAGTATGTATACCATCGCCCTGGGGCTTAAAAAATTCTCCGGCTCCTACGGCACCGACTGGAAGCTTGCCATGGCATCCACCTGCCTCTCCATATTGCCCGGCATTATCGTTTACCTTGTCTGCCAGAAGTACTTTGTGGAAGGCATCGTCATGACGGGAATGAAGAACTGAGCTGACAGACTTCCACCAAAAGTATTATCGTATACAGAATGGGAAGGAAAAGGCGATACCGAAACGAAATAAATACAGGCGTGCCGCATCCCGCAATGAGGGTACGGCGCGCCTATATATTATGGAGAGATACTTTTATGAAAAAGAGCGGAATCGGATATGTATTGCTTACGGCGGTCGCCTTTGCCACGCTGGAGCCTGTGAGCAAGCTTCTGGCGGGACGCGCCAACGCGCTGGCGCTTACCATGATCCGTTTTTTTATCGGCAGCCTGATGTTGATCCCCTTTGCCATCGCCTCCATACGAAAGAACCGCTATCATATCACAAGGCGTGACCTTTTGAGCTTTTTGCTGCAGGGTATATTGTGCGTATGCGTGAGCATGGTTCTTTTGCAGCTTGCCGTATTTTCAGCCAATTCTCCAGCCATCATCGCCGTGATTTTTTCCACCAATTCGGTGATCACCGTATTGTTTGCCGCGCTGATTTTAAAGGAAAGGATCACACCCATGAAGCTTACGGCGCTGGCGCTGTGTTTGATTGGCGTATCCATAAGCGGCAACGCAGGCGGCGGCGAAAAGCTTGTACCCATCCTTCTGGCTCTTTTGTCGGCTGTGGCCATGAGCCTATTCACCGTGCTTGGCAAAAAGCTCATGAAGGGGTTCGCGCCGGAAATTCAAACGGGCTTTTCCTTTCTTTTTGGCAGCGTCATACTGGCCGTATCCCTTGCGGTTTGCGGTGTGGACCTTTTCCAGGGCATGGATGGCGGGAATATATGGATCGCAGTGTACCTGGGCGTGGTGGTCACGGGCATCGGCTATTGGGGCTATTTCAAGGCCATAGAGAAGTCGGGCACGTTCATGGCCTCGTTCGTGTTCTTTTTAAAGCCCATACTGGCGCCCCTGGCCTCGCTTGTTGTGCTGGGCGTAACAAACGCCGGCGTTTCATTTTATGCGGCCATCGTTCTTGTAATTGCCGGCAGTTCGCTGATGCTGATAGAGCGGAAAAGGGAGATGAAGCCGTGAGCTTATTGCATACTTGGCAGCATTTCCTTTTCTCATCTGCATTTCATTTTTCCATGCTATAATAAGCAAAATGGGAAAAGGAAGGGCCGCTATGCGCATTTTGGTGGTGGAGGACGATGATTCGCTCCGCAGCATACTTGTTAAACGCTTAAAAGCGGAAGGCTATGCGGTGGACGATTGCGATAACGGATCGGACGGGCTAAGCTTTGCGCAGGCAGTGGAATATGACGGGATCGTGCTTGATATCATGATGCCAGGGATCAGCGGGCTGGAGATGCTTTCAAGGCTGCGAAAGGGAAAATGTAAAAGCGGCATACTGATGCTTACGGCCAAAGACAGTATAGATGACCGGGTGCTTGGTCTGGATACGGGCGCAGATGACTATCTTGTCAAGCCTTTTGCTTTTGAGGAATTGTTGGCGAGGCTGCGCGCGCTCATGCGAAAGCATGAAGAAAACCGCTCCGCCGTGCTTTCCTATGACGGTCTGGTGATGAATACCGTGACGCACACCGTAAATCGCGGCGAAAGGGATGTTTCCCTCACAGCCAAGGAATTTACCATGCTGGAATACTTTTTGCGCAACGCGGAATGCGTTTTGACACGCGACCAGATTGGCGCCCATGTATGGGATTATGCGTGCAGCTTTGAAAGCAATCTTGTGGATGTGTATGTACGGTATCTGCGCGGAAAGATCGACAAGGACGAGCCGGTCAAACTTCTTCACACAGTGCGGGGGTTTGGCTATGTGTTGAAGGCAGGGGAGGGGCAGCCCTGATGCACAAGCAGCGTTTCTTCCCGCTGCGGTATAAAATGACGCTCTGGTATACCGCGCTTACCCTCCTTATCATTTTGGTGTTTTTTGCAGCTTTGTATTTTGTGATGCGTAAGTCGCTGACAGCGAAGCTGGCAAACGATATGCAGTTGGCCGTTACCCAATTGACAGCGCAGGTTGAAAACGACAGCGGGACATTCAAGTATGAAAATGAGGTGCCGCTATCCTCCAACATGGCCTATTTGATCCTGGATGAAATCGGGAATACACTGGTATCATCGGAAAAGCAGCCGTCTTTGCTTTTGAAGGCGCCGTGGGAGGAAGGTAAGCTTCGGGAAGCATCATTGGAACGCCGTCATTTTATGCTGCTGGATTCTTTGACGGTAAACGTTGACAACTTCAGGATCCGTGTTCGCATCATGGCGTCCATGAAGGATATCGACGATACATTGCGTACAATAAGCTACATCTGCCTTGCAAGCGCGCCGCTGCTTTTAGCTTTGGCGGTTGCCGTCGGGCTGCTCATCTCAAAAAATTCCCTGCTTCCGATCCGTCACATCATAAGCAGTGCCGGGGTGATCGCCAAGGGCGATCTGTCCGAGCGCATCCCGAACACTGCTGGCAGAGACGAGATAGGAGAACTTATTGTAACGATCAATAACATGCTTACTTCCGTGGAATCGTCATTCCTCCGCGAAAAAAGGTTCACGTCAGACGCTTCCCATGAACTAAGGACGCCCGTATCCATTATCATGGCATACGCCGAATCATTGCTTGCGGATAATTCGTTTTCCGTGGAGGATGCGCAGGCCGTGACGACGATCCTTGCGGAGAGCAGGCGCATGCAGCATATCATTGCACAGCTTCTTGCCATTACGCGCGGGCAGGAAGGGCGGTACCCTGTATTCATGGAGGAATTTCCTCTGGGGGATATTGTGGAACACATCGGAGAACAGTTTTCGGATCAATTGCATGAGCAGGATATCAAATTTGAGCAGGACATTCCTGAAGGCATGGTTATAAAAGGGGATTTGAGCCTGATATCGCAAATGCTGCTGAACCTTGTTGAAAATGGGATCAAGTATGGGAAGCCGGGCGGCTGCATCCATATAGCAGCAAAAACGGTGGAAAACAAGGCTTGCATAACGGTCAGCGACAATGGCCTGGGCATTCCTCCCCAGAGCCTTCCGCACATTTTTGAACGCTTTTACCGTGCTGACCCAGCCCGTGACCGAAGCGGCACAGGCCTGGGATTATCGATCGTCCAGTGGATCGTGCAAGTGCATAGCGGCGATATTCAGGTGGAAAGCAAGGTAAATCAAGGCACACGGTTTACGATTCAAATTCCGAATTGATATAGCCGTTATCTTATTCCCGCATCCGGTTCCTTAAGATCGTGCCAATAGCGCCAAGAGCGGCTGTAACGCAAAAGATCACCAGCAGCCATTTGGAAAGGGAGCTTGTTAAAAATCCCATGGCAGGATTATAGCTGTCCAGTATATTAAGTACGATAAACATGACCGCCAGAATAAACAAGGCGTGCGGCAGCAGTTTTCTGATCATTCCGGTCACTCTCCAATGGCGATAATATCACTGACGCTGCGCCCGCCGTTATAAGGCTGGTTCACAGTATTGCCCATGAAAACCATCTGGGCTGTCTGTCCTCCATCCAGGTTATACGCATCAATACAGCCCAGCTTGTAGAAAAGTTGCGACAGTTCTTTCATTGTCATGCCCTTTGAGTATCCCTCCTGGCGCCCGTCAACAACCACCATTACGTAATGCCCGGGCGCATAATATCCGATGGCTGCGCGGGGATTGGCCGGAGCCACGCTGGTATTGAATTCCGTCATGGGCTGGCCGCCATTTAAGAGTCTGGGGCCGAAGGACCATGCCTGATATGCTCCCTTTGCAATGGCGTCCTCAACGGAGAAGGTTTCAGGGCTGTACGTTTTCATTGTTCCGTCATTATAAAGAACGCATACATCATCGCTTACCGATTTGCGGAATACTTGGCCATTGCGTATAACGACCCCACGCTGCTGGTTCCCGTAATAATCGCCTGATATGGCCAAAATGGCATTGTTTGCCTTCGCCATATCGCCTACGCTCTGGCGATAGCCGGTGCCGTATGTATTATTGG
Source organism: Bacillota bacterium (assembly GCA_023415715.1). GTDB lineage: Bacteria > Bacillota > Clostridia > Christensenellales > Aristaeellaceae > JAEWAH01. The sequence goes on along the minus strand of JAEZJP010000250.1, from coordinate 20,864 downwards.
CGAAATAGGTACGAAGATGCTGTAAATCGCGTACGTAAATATCCGCGGCAAAGTAAGTTATCCCGTTTTCCTGCACTTTGTTGATGGAGATATTGACATTCGCGTTTTTGTAGCCTGAGTCTGTCTTCACTGCATCGCCGGAGGTATACTTTTCAGGAAACCAGCCGGAAGTATCCGAAGATGTCTGAGAAGGCTCGGCGGAAGGTTCGGCCGTGGAGGTTTGGGGGGAAGGTTGGGAAATGCCGGCGGCCGGCTGCGGTGTATTTTGACTCACCGTTTCTGTAGGAACAGGCGGCTGTATAGTTATATCCGCAACCCCTTCTGCCTTCAGTGGACGCGGGAAGATAAATAGATAGGCGCAAAACAGGAAAAGACATACTGCTGCGATACCTGTATCCATAGCAAGCACCATATAAAGCGGCAATTGTTTTTTCCGTTTTCTTCCCCTTCGGTCCACAGAATTTGCTCTGGGTGAATATGTATATGCCCGGTCGGGCCTGTATTGATCCGAACCATATCTGTTGGAATAAAACCGGTCGGGATTCTTCAACATGAACTCCCCATTTCAATGCTTTCATGGCGGCGGACCGCCATAATCTTATTATGTCATAGAAAAATGAGAAACAGATGAAAAACAGTCAAGCAATGCGCTTGTATCGGGAATACGCTTGACCCGGCGGGGTTAGGCAAGGGGAGCGGCTAATGCCGCTCCCCTTGCAAAGCTGTTCAGACGCCTGGTTCCCCCGCGAAACACATTGTTATACGTTGATTCCTTTACATGCATGGTCTTTTTTGCGCATTGTCCAGCGCCGGAAGAATTTGATGATTTCATACCAAAGCACCGATACGGCTGCAATGACGGCAGCCAGCAGCAGCTCAAAGCCCGGAATCGGCGCCAGCTTCAGGAAGGATGCCAAAGGCGTATACAGGATAAGCGCAAGACTTAAAAGCGTACAAACGATGATCAGCCACATGACTTTATCCTTTATAAGGCGCCTGATGGAATGGAACACCGAATCATGATCGGAGCTGTTTACAAAAACCAGCAGGAGATTCGCCAGCATTACAATCGCCAGGCCCATTGCACGTGCGGCAGGCGCGCTGCCGGGATTGTTTATCAGCATTACATAGTACGTGCCAAAGGATGCGGCAAAAACAACAAGGCCCTGCAGCACGCTCGTAAGCAGCACCCGGCTTGTCAGTATCTTCTCCTTCGCCTTTCGGGGCATGCGGTCCATGACATTTTCCTCGGCCGGCTGGCGCTCCAGCACAATGGAGCAGGTAGGGTCGATAACCAACTCCAGCAGCACCACGTGGAGCGGAAGCAGGAACAGGTTTGCGGGGTTTATGCCCAGCATGGGCGCAAGGAGCGAGCTTAACGCGATTGGGATATGAATGGTGAATACATAGCTGATCGCTTTGCGGATATTGTCGTAGATCCGGCGGCCGTCCTTGACGGTATCCACAATCGTGGAAAAGTTGTCATCCATCAGGATAAGATCGGCGGCTTCACGGCTGACCTCGCTGCCCCGCTTGCCCATCGCCACGCCGATGTCCGCATACTTGAGGGCAGGGGCGTCGTTTACGCCGTCGCCCGTCATTGCGACTATTTCTCCATTTTCCTTGAACGCCTTTACAATGCGCATTTTATGCTCCGGGATCACCCGGCTGAAAATGCTTACGGATTTAACGGCTTCACGCAGTTCCCCATCGCTCATTTTATCCAGCTTGTCGCCGGTAATAATCTGATCCGAGTTTTGCATTCCGATTTTCTTCGCAATGGAGGAAGCTGTTACACCGTTGTCGCCGGTGATCATGACGACGCGGATGCCTGCGCGGTTGCATACGGCAATGTCATGCTTAACATAATCCCGCGGAGGATCGGCAAGGCCGATCAAACCTAAGAATGTGAGGCGGCAGCCAGTCAATTGAGCGGGTATTTCAATCTCACTTTCTGGCCTCATAATGCCGATGGCAATGACGCGGAGCCCTTCCTTGCCCATTTCAAGAAGCTTGTGTTCGGCTACCTCGCGCTGCTCGCCGTTCAATCCGCAAAGAGGCAAAAGGCGCTCGGGCGATCCTTTCGCGGCCAGGATCAGTTTATCGTTTCTGCGCCAGACATGCCCCATCATCTTCAGCTCGTTTGTAAAGGCATACTCCGACACAAGTTCCCCGGAGAACAAATGATCCTTCGTAATGCCCATGGTGTCGCAAAACTCCAGCATCGCCTTTTCCATGGGATCATACGCATCCGTTTCACAGCCCAGGCCCATGGTTTCAAACAGCGTATGTTCGTCGCCGTTTATTGCCCATGTATCCTGTACGGTCATCTGGTTCTTGGTAATGGTCCCCGTTTTGTCCACGCACAGCACGGAAACGGACCCAAGTGTCTCCACCGAGGAAAGCTTTCTAACCAGAGAGTTTTTCCTGGCCAGGCGCCAGGCGCCCATGGAAAGGAATACGGTGAGGATTACGGGAAATTCCTCCGGAATCATGGCCATGGCCAGCGTGATGCCGGAGAGAATGCTTTCTATAATACGATCCTTGAAAGCATGGTCAGGAATGTTCAGATAGGTGATCCCGGATACCAGAGCAAATAGTACGGCCGCAATCCCTGCGCAGAGCGTGATAAGGCTCCCGGTCTGCTTTTGAAGCGGTGATTTTTCTTCGGGCGCGGCGGCAACGTTTATTCCGATTTTGCCATACTCAGTCGCGGCGCCGATTTTATCCACCTGAACGGTCGCGGTACCCTGTATTACCAGCGTGCCCGCGTAACAATAATCTTTGCGCCAATAGTCGCTGCCGGCGTTGATGATACCGTCGGGGCATTTCCATACGCCTTCTGCTTCGCCGGTCAATGTGCTTTCATCCACGCACAGGTCATTGCACCTGAAAATGATGCCGTCGGCTGGGATTTTTACGCCTTCATACAAAAGCATCATATCGCCCGGCACCAGATCGGCGCTTAAAATTTCCTGCTCCATTCCGTCCCGGATGACATGCACGCGCGGCGCGGACAGGTCTTTGAGCGCACTGAGCGTTTTGTCGGTCTTCCATTCCTGGATCACATCGATGGAGATGATCCCCACCACGAAGACAAGCATGATCATGCCGTCCCGCGGCTCACCCAGCACAAAATAGATGAGCGCAGCAATCAGAAGAAGAAGAAACATTGGTTCTGCGACAATGTGTATCGCCTTTTTCAGGAAGCCGTCCTTCTTTTGCGGGTTCAGTTCGTTTTTTCCATACTGTCTTTGGAGTGCCAGGGCCTGCTCGTTCGTAAGCCCTGTGATCGGGGTATTTGTCATAGATCGAACCTCTTTTAAGCCGCATGGGCTGTTTAGTTCTCTATGGCACTTCATTCAGTTTTGCCCCGCGATAAGTGATAAAAAAACACACCCGCGGAACAACAACTGTCCCGCAGATGTGATGTACGATCCATCTGCTGCCGCGATGCGGCCCAGCCCCACGAACCCCCTGCCACGGTGGTTCATCGCCTGCTCAGTTTGTACTGTAGCTTTCTCATTCTCCCAAGGATGGGCGAATGATGCAGTGCAAAGAGATAACTCATTATATGAAGCCAAGGGAGGATAAGTCAAGACTAACATTAAAAATAACAGATGTAATTCCAAAGCAAAACTTAAGCTTGAAATCCTTGTGATAAGCTGGCCAAAAAGAATGCAAAGGCAGGGGCTGTTGCATAAAATTTGCGCCTTGACAGCAGCCCCTTTTGCAGCCGGAAATCAATAGGTTGATCTGTTTTGCCAGTAGTTTGATTCTCCCATGCATCCGCAGTTGTATTTTGATGTTTCCTGCTTTGCGCTCATATAGGAAGATGCATCTTGGTAATCACATTTATTATGGCAAAGGCTTTGAGCCTGCAGCATGGCCGTCCAGATCCTTGCGTGCGCATATTCGTCGCCCAGGATGGAAGTCAGCAAATAGCGGACTTCAAGGTTTGGCGCGCACATGGCCAGCCCTGCATAACGCGCTATGGCACCCAGTTCGCCCTGTATCGCGGTTTCCACGTCCGCCTTGAAATCCCCGGTGGCCGGCGGGCAATCAGGAGGGCTGGATACCGGCGGGGGGCATATCCCCAACAAGGAGGCCTGCAGCCTGGCATGGCCATATTCGTCGCCTACAATGCTTGTGATGAGTTCGCGAAGTATATTGGTGGGTGCCTCATTGGCTATTTGGGCATAAAAGCCGGCATCGCAAATCTCGTCCTGGATGGATTCCTCTAGCTGTTCCCGGTAATTGGCACACATATCCGTGCTCATGCGTTCACCTAAATCCTTTTGTTTTTTCAGAAGGTTCTTACATGCCATTATAGGCATGATCATTACCCCTCCCCTTCATCATATACCGGTGCGGCAAAATGTTGTAAAGCCTAACTGACTGTTATGCAAAATGGCACCGGCAATAGGACTGCCTGTTCAAATCAGGGCAAAAAAAGGGAGCAGCGAATGCCGCTCCCCGAATAAATTATGATATGATATATGCCCATGGATCATAGGCAGTGCAAAGGAGGCAAACCTTTGCTGATTCCCCCCTACAGCAAGAGGAATCAGTAACATGCTATGCAGCATACGGGAATTTGTTCGTTGCCTGGCGGCACAGAAAAAATAATATCCGGGAACGGGTACCTGCGCTACAATACGTACCCCCGGCCAAGCATGGCGTTGCGGATACCAGTGCCGTCCACCAGGGTATTATCATCCTTTTCCGAAAGGGACGCGATGGCCAGACCCACCGCCTCGCCCGTTGCGCAGGCCGTGTTCGTCATGCGGTAAGAGGAATGGGCAAAGAAATCGCCGGACAGGCATCTGCCCGCTATGAACAGGTTGCGTATTTCCCTAGCGATGAGGCAGCGCATGGGAAGTTGATAGGGCAGCGTCTTTTTGTTGCTGACGCCGTCCTTCACATGGCCTTCTGAAGTTAGTTCATGCACGTCCAGAAAATAACGCACCGGCACAACGCCATCTGAAAACTTCCTGCCCGCAAGGCAATCCTCCCCCGTGATGCGGTACAGCCCCTCGATGCGCCTGTTGTCCCGAAGGCCGATCTGCTCCGCGGTTGTCACAAGGGTGAAGTATTCCCAACCGGGCAGGGTGCGAAGCGCATCCACGGCCCTTAAGATCTCATCCCGTGCATTGATGGTTGCATCGGTGATGGTTTGAGGTTTTTCCACATCCACGCCGTACTGCTGGTTGATGGCCAGCTTCCAGCACTTGGCGGCAGGCCCGTTTTGAAACAGCAGCGGCGAAGGATAGCTGCATTTGATCCCCACCGACTGGAATAATTCGTATAGCTCCCGCTTTTTCGCCGGATTGTGGATATCACTGTGCCAGTTATCTGGCACGCCGCTTACCAGCGCTTCCAGGCTGGCAGGCTGCTTTTTACCGCTTTCGGGATAGCCGGACTGATAGGTGCATCCAGCAAGCGCGGAAAGCGTGCCGTGGCCGGTGGCATCCACAAACCATCCGGCCCGGTAGGCCGAGGAACCGAAGCCATCCGCCAGGATGGAATCTAACCGTCCATTTTCCGTTTTGACATCTGTTACTCTGGTAAAAAGGGAAATGTCCACCTTGGCATTTTTGACCATCTGCTCCAGCAGATGTTTCATGCTTTCCACATGGTAAACGTAGCTTTCGCTGTCCGCCCACTGCGCCTTGTTATCTTTAATCAGCTGGTCCATGATCCTGCGGGGGATGCCGCCCTTGTCGATGATGTCCAGCGCGATGCTCATCAACCCGCTGGTCCAACAGCCGCCTAGGCAGCCTGCGGAATCCAGAAGCAACACACGAAGTCCCTTTTGCGCGGCGCTTAGCGATGCGCCTATGCCAGCAGGACCTGCGCCGCAAACGATAACATCATAGTACCCGCCGTCATGCACGCGGCGTATAAATTCCATAAACGTACCTCCGCAATCCTTTTACCGGTCCGTCCATTTTTCGTTTCTGTATTGCTGGGGCGTTTTCTGCGTCATAAGCTTGAATACGGCTGAAAAATAGCCGGCGTCCTCAAAGCCGCATTGTTCTGAAACAGAACTGATCAAATCATCCGAGCTACGCAAAAGCACTTTCGCCCGTTCCACACGGATTTCATTTTTGAACTGTACAAAGCTTTTTCCCGTTTCTTTCTTAAACAGTTCCGAAAGATAGGTCTTGTTCATGTAAAAATGGTCCGCTACGTCTTCCAGACTTAGGTGCTGCTGATAGTGTAAGCGCATATACTGCATGATCTCATCGATGGCATGGTGGCGGGGCGCTTCGGGAACGCTTTTGTTTTGAAGCCGGTCGCGCACCTTCAAAAGCATACGCAGCCCTTCCAGCGCATCCACGGGCTTGAGCATGAAGTGGCAGACCCCGCTGTTCAATGCTCGCTGGGCGTATGAGAAATCGGAATGCCCGCTGATTACGATGAACGCTGAGCGAATCCCTGCTTTCTGGCATTCTTCCACCAGGTCCAGCCCGCTCAATTCGCCCATGCGGATATCGGTAATTATAAGGTCGGGGGGATCCGCTTTGATGGCTTTAAGCGCATCCCGGGCGTTTAAGTATTCTCCCGCAATGCAAAAGCCCGCCTGGGCAAAGGCGATATTTTTACGGATGTCGGTCAGCGCCCATTTGTCGTCATCCACGAGAATGCACGTATACTCCTCCATGATGTCAACTCCCGGTATGCATGTGGTGCGGACTGCCGGATGAAGCAATCCGCACCGATATGTATGCCTTTCTTATTTTGTGGCGTTCAAGTCATCCACAACCGGCTGCCAGATCTGCCGGTAATTATCGATGAACTTGGTCCACTCCTGAGCGATGGCGTCCTCGGTAATTTTATCATCCACGGCGATGCGCACCACTTCGTCCAGTATGTTCACCGAGTAATCAGCTTTGGCTTGGGTGCCCAGGAAGTTTACGTTGTAATCCAACTTGATGAAACCGTTCTTGGCGGCCGATGTGGCACGGGCGGCATAGGCAGCATTCACAGCCTTTTGCACAATTTGATCTTCCGCCGGATTGACCAGGGAGAATTCATCCGGGCACAACGCCATGAAGCGCCAGAACCAGCAGGAAGGATACTTCTCGCGGACATTGGCGTAGACGGAATCCAGCAGGTTCGTATATCCGCCGTCGGCGCTTGACTCCCAGTCGACACCTTCCAGACCCATGTTGATGATCTGTTCCGCTTCCTTGGTATACAGATAATCGATGAGGGAAAGGATGCGGACAAACTTTGCGTCGTCAAGGCTGGGGGAGAAGATGGAGGCCAGCCAGTAGTTGCTTGTTTCAGCGCCGCGCCATACGCCCTGGTCATCCGTTACCACAACACTCTTGATATTCTGTTTGGCATCGGCAACACCTGCGGCTTCGCTGTTTTTCAAGATGGAAGTGAAGTTGGAAACGGTGCCATTGGTGAAAACGCAGGCCGCCATGCCTGAGCTGAACAGGTTCTGCGCGGCATCTCTTGTGGCCAGATAGAAGTCGGGGTCCAACAGCTTCTGGGAGTACAGTTTCTTGATATAGGCGATGCCGTCCGCCGTCTTGTCAATGGTCGGGCCCCAGACATACTTCCCGTCCACATTTGTGAAGGTATCATAGTATCCATTGTACATCTGCATCAAAAGGGAAGTGAGGTGGCTGGTACTGCCGCACAGGCCGATGGTGCTGCCGTTACCGGCCAGATTCTTTTCTACAGCCGCCTTGCAAAAGTCCATCACCTTAGAAATGGTGACCGTGTCGCCCCAGGGCTCCATGCCCAAGGTTTTCAGCCAGTCGGCGCGGTAGTACAGCATCATATGCCAAAGGGCTGTATCGCCTTTTGCAAAGTTGTAGTAGATTGTCTTGGGTATGGCGTACACTTCGCCGCCTATATACAGCTTATCCAGTATGCCGCTGGCCTTCATGGCATTGTAAAGGTTTATGTACTTTTCCTCCCAGCCCTTGGGCAGAGGTTTCAGCAAGCCCTGCTCCACGTAGGAAACATAGGTGGTATAGTTGAAATCCCAAAGCATCCAGTCGTACATGGTGCCTGCGGGGATCATGATGTTGTTTGTTTCGTTCAGGCTGTCGGGGGAGACACCGATCATGTCGATGTCCACATTAAATTTGTTGCAGAAGTAGTCATACACAGCATCCTTTTGGGCCTCGGCGCTTTGATAGTACGTTGCGGAAAAGGATACGCGGTCCTGCGTGTTTTCGGCCAGTGCCAAAGTTGCGGAACATACCATGATTAAGGTGAGCAAAAGTGAGAAAAACCGTTTCATTTGTTCATCCTCCTAGCTGTCAATTCATTTAATTCCGGGAAAAGTACCGCCGCCCCTCCTTTTTGTGAAAGCTAAAAATTGGCTCCCAGCCAATTGGATTACATTTTTACTGCACCCACCAGCATGCCCTTGGCGAAGTACTTTTGCAAAAAGGGATAGACCAGCATGATGGGCAGCATAGCCACCACAACAGCCGCCATTTTGATGCCCTGGGAAAAGGCAACGTTATCATAAGCGGCGGCCACCGAACCGGAAGCTGCATCCTGTGAACTGGCCACGATGGTACGCAATATGATCTGCAATGTTTTTGTTTCAGGCTTGGTTAAAAGAAGCATGGACCAGAACCATTCGTTCCAGTAGTCCACCGCATAAAAAAGCGAGAAGGTGGCGATCACAGGCGCCAGAAGCGGCACCAGTACACGAATGAAAATAAAAATTTCTCCCGCCCCGTCCATGCGGGCGGCTTCAGATAATTCATCCGGCAACTGGTCGATGCCGTTTTTGATAATGATGATGTTGAAGGGTGTTATTCCGCACAAAAGAATGATCCCCCACAGGTTGCTTACCATGTTCAGGTTCTTCATCAAAAGATAGGTGGGCAAAAGCCCGCCGGTAAAATACATGGGAATCAACACCAGGATAAACATCAGCTTTTTTCCTGGATAATCTTTATAGCTTAGTCCGTAGGCAGTCATCAGGGATACGGCCATCGACAGTATAACGCCGATTGTGGTAATGAAAATCGTATTAAGATACCCTGAAATTAGGGCGGAGTTTTCAAACACGTAGCGATAGCTGTCCATGGAAAATTCATAGGGGAAAAGCTGGACAGGGGAGCGGGCATAGGATGCGCTGGAGGTAAGCGATGTCACAAATGCCGAATAAAACGGCAAAACGACGATGATGATCACAAGTGTAAGTATGATAAAGCTGATGATATCCAGCGCTTCTAATTTCTTTCTTTTCACCGTACTACTCCTTTTCCGTTCCGAATAGGCCCATGCCGAACAGCTTCTTGCTGCCGAAGTTGGCAAGAAGCAGAAGCAGCGCGTTGATGACCGACTTGAACATACCCACCGCCGTGGAGAAGCCGTAATTGGGCGTTGATTGAAAGGTGATATCATAGACATACGTATCGATAATATCGGCAACGCCTTTTACTACAGAATTGCGCATGTTAAAAATCTGGTCAAAGCCCGCGTTCATGGATTTGCCAATTTTGAGGATCAGCATGATGATGATAGTTGTTTTGATACCCGGCAGCGTTATATGCCATATGCGCCGCAGCCTGCCCGCTCCGTCGATGGCCGCGGCCTCATAAAGCTCCGTGCCGACGCCGGCTATGGAAGCAATATAAATGATGGCCGACCAGCCCATGGTTTTCCAGACGGAAGTGATGTATAATAACGGCCGGAAAAAACCGGGCGTGGAAAGGAAATTGACCTGGCTTGCGTCAAAAAAGCCGAGCAGATAATTGACGGCACCATTGCTGCCAAGAAAATCCTGCAATATGATGGCTACAATCACCCAAGATAGGAAATGGGGAAATGTAAAAGCAGTTTGGTACAGGCGCTTTAAGCGCTGGCCCCGCATTTCGTTAAGCAGCAAGGCCAGTAGTATGGGCGCAGGGAACTCGAATAAAATGCGCCCAAGGCTGATGGTCAGCGTATTGACAATGGATTTCATCGCCATGGGAGTAATAAAAATGCGTTCGAAATTATCCCAGCCGACAAAAGGGCTTAAAAACATGCCCAGCCTTGCGTTATACTTTTCAAAGGACAATATAAGCCCCGCCATAGGCACATAGGAAAAGACAGCGAAGAATACAAGGCCGGGCAGCAGGAAGATATAGGCATAACGCTTATTCCATATTTTGCAATACAGCCTCTCGCGACGCGGCTGCAATGCCGGGATTTGTATAGCCTGTGCTTTCATAAAACAACTCCCATTTGTTTTTTTCATCATACCATGGGAGTTGTTCGCCCGTATTGGATTTCTTCGGTTCCTGTTCTGATAATTTCGGTTGATCCGGAAACATATAGACCAAAGTTTCCATCCCTGATATAGTTGGTACGGAAGATGGGGGAATTCGGTATGAACATACGTAGGTTGTGGCTAATGAAAAACTGGCCGCTGCGCACAACGCTGCTTGTGTTTTTGTTGACGTCTGTTCTTTTGACTGCCGGCGCCGTTGCTTCCACCGCGCTGATGGCGAACCGGCAGATGGAGCAGGCATCTATAAACAGCGCCCGGCAATATGCCAGAGATGAACTGACTGCCATGCAGGACGATCTTAACAACATGCGCAGCGCTCTGTACATATTGGCGAACAAGACCGAGGTCAAGACATATATCCGCGGCGACAGCGCCTACAAGTTTTTAAACGCAGATATGGTGGTATCCACCCTCAACGATATTCTGCGCTATATTCCCCAAATGACAAATGTCTGCATTGCCACCGATAAGGGGCAGATTACCGAGTCTCAGCTTGGGCGCGGCCTATCCATAGGCAATTACCTTGCACGGCGCAATGCCATAAATTCTTTGAAAGGAAAAGAGCTTTCAGGCTTTGTCTGTCTGCCGCTTACACCCGCCGAAGAAAGCGACTATGTATTGGCGCTTGCGGTCCCGGTGGCAGGCGCAAATGGGTTTTGCGTATCCTTTTCCTCGGTGACGGATCTATTGTCCGGCCTTCGGTTTGTACAATTTCCTTTTGTCATAAAGAGCAATGATGATATTATTGCCATAAAAGGGCTTGGGAATATGACCGCCCAGCAGTTCCTGACTTTGGAAGGGACCAAGGCTCAAATGGACGGCGCGCAGTTTAGACTTCAGAAAATTGAACTGCCAGCACTTCATTGGCAGATCATACTGGCATGCCCGCAAACGGATTACGTGCGCTCCGCCGCTTCCTTCTTTGGCATGGGAGGCATTTACCTTGCGATATTTATCGTCAGCGAATGCTTTTTGGCGCTGCTCATCTATGCCAGCATCCTTCATCCCATTGCCAATATCCATACCCAGACCATGGCGGTCAGCGTTGAAAATGGGCATATTATCAACCCGGTTAAGGGGAAGAACGAACTGAGCGCACTGGCTCAGGGCATCAACGAAATGGTGGAGCGCACCAACCAATTGGGGCATGAAATGAGCCAGGCAAAGCTGAGCCTTATGCAGGCGGAGGTGGAGCAGCTTCGCGCCAGAAATATGTTTCTGCAGGCGCAGATCAATCCCCACTTTTTATATAACATGCTGGAATGTATCTGCGGCATGTCCAGCGAGGAGAATGCGCCGCGCACCAGAGAAATGGCTATGCTGCTGGCCAGGCTTTACAGATACTGTGTGGATAAAAATACAGGCACGCTGGAAGAGGAACTGGAATGCGTCAGGATTTACGCCCAGATCATCGGTCTTCGGTATGATGAGGCATATGAAATCGAAACGTCGGTCCCGGAAGATCTTCTGGTATTGAATGTGCCAAGAATGATACTGGAACCCGTAGTGGAAAACGCCATACAGCACGGGTTTGTGCGTGGGCGGAAGGAAAAGGGACATATCATGATCGGCTCGTTATTTGATGACGGGCTTTTGACCATCCTGATCATTGACAACGGCTGCGGTATGGATGAGGAGCGGTTAATAAACCTTAATGAAAAAATGAAGCGGTCTGGGGATATGGAATCCCAGCACTCAAGCATCGGCTTTTTTAACGTGAACAGCAGGATCAGATTGAGGTATGGGCCGGAAAGCGGCCTTAGCCTTAGCAATAATCCTGCCGGCGGGCTGTGCGTGGCTATTACCATCCGTTATCAATGACAGCAGCGTATATAAAAGATGCGCCTTCCGGAATTTTCACCCGGAAGGCTCCTTGTTCAGTTACCGGCCGGGCGCCGCAAATAATAAAATTAGCAGTACGGTGAGACGGAAAATGGAAATAAAACGCTCTGTTTATGGTCAGATAAAGTATTCCCGGTGCTGCTTTTTGATCTTTGACAGGTCGTCCAAAAGCTTGTTGATGTGCGTGGTCAGAGTCTCCCGCAGGGCTGCCATGTTGCCGTCAAACACGTGCTGCATGATCAATTGATGCTGGCTTATCAAAAGCGGGAAATCAGATTCAGTTGTAAGCGTATACCTCCGCAACCTTCGGCACTGCCCCTCCAGGCTTTGAATGACCTCCCATGCCAGCATCTTTTCCGCCTGCTCGAAAAACGCACGGTGGAAGGAGTCATCCAGGAAAAGGTAATCCTCGAAATCATCCGTATCGGCGCATTCCTGCTGCTGTTCGATATTCTCCGCCAATCTTTTGTAAAAGGATGTGGACTTGCACCCCGACAGTTCCTTCATTACCGCCATTTCCAGGTTCAGGCGGATAAAGCGCTCCTGGGCAAATTCCTTGGTGTTGATCCTGGAAATGAAGGTGCCGCGCTGCGGGCGGATATCCACCAGCCGCTCGGAACTTAAGCGAAGCAGCGCCTCCCGCACCGGCGTTCTGCTCACGCCCAGTGCATTGGACAGGTCCTGCTCGCTGACTTTATCACCCGGCTTTAACTCCCACGAGAGGATCTTTTCTTTTATTGCTATATAGGCCAATTCGCGTACATTCTCACCATGGTATGAATGGTCGTTCAAGATTCATTTCTCCCTGCATAGGATCCGTTTCCCTGATACTGGAAATATACTACCATACAAGTTTAAAAATGTAAACATTACTTTTGTGCATTTCTTTGTATTTCCTTCTTGACGAACGATGTTATCCGCGTTAAGCTATATTTTACCGTGCCTTCAATGAAATCAGGCACAGGATTGGGAGGAACCTCCATGCAAATGACGATGCGGTGGTTCGGCAATGGTTTTGACAGTGTGACGCTAAAGCAGATCCGCCAGGTGGGCTATGTGGAAGGTATCATCACCACGCTGTACGGCAGTAAGCCCGGCGAGGTATGGGATGCTGATCAAATCAAAGCGGCCAAGGCTGACATTGAGTCCCATGGCCTGAAGCTTTCCGGCATAGAGAGCGTCAACATCCACGACGATATCAAGACGGCGGCGCAAGGCCGCGACCGTTATATTGAAAACTATATGGAAACGCTGCGCCGCCTGGGCGAAAACGATATTCCTATGGTGTGCTACAACTTCATGCCTGTGTTCGACTGGACGCGGACTGACCTTGCCAAATTGCGCCCGGACGGCAGCACGGTTCTGGCCTATGACCAGCGCATTATTGACACCATCAGGCCGGATGAAATGTTTGAAAGTATGGACAAAAAAAGCAACGGCTTTGTGCTGCCTGGCTGGGAGCCGGAGCGCATGGCCCGTGTCAAGGAACTGTTTGCCATGTACAGGGATGTAGATGAGGCGAAGCTGTTTGACAACCTTGTTTACTTCCTCAAGGCCATCATGCCGGTATGCAATAAATACGGCATCAACATGGCCATCCATCCCGACGACCCGGCCTGGCCGGTATTCGGCCTGCCGCGCATTGTGACAAGCGGCGAAAAGCTGCAAAGGCTGATCAAGGCTGTTGATGATCCTCACAACGGCGTCACGCTGTGCACCGGCTCCCTGGGCTCCAACCCGGAAAACGACATCCCGGCCATCATCCGCTCGCTGAAGGGCCGCATCCACTTTGCGCATGTCCGCAACATAAAGCATGAAGCCCCCGGTGTGTTTGAGGAGGCTGCGCACCTTACTAGCGACGGTTCACTGAACATGCTGGCCATCATGAAGGCACTGTATGAAACAGGCTTTAACGGACCCATTCGCCCCGACCACGGCCGGGCCATATGGGGCGAAACCGCCATGCCTGGTTATGGCCTGTACGACAGGGCGCTGGGCTCGGCATACCTGTGCGGACTGTGGGAGGCCGTCAGCGAAAAGGTATAAAAAAGCACCGGAGGCAAGTGAACTGCACCCCAATTGTTTTCAGTATATCATACTGTCCAACAATCGGGGTGCAGTTCACCTGCCTCACGGCGTTATTATCCTGTCACTGATGTTTGCCGTATTCCTGGCCCTGGATGAATACAATCCCCTGATGCAGTTTGTGGAAAGCGGCATCTCCCGGATGCTGCTGGGTTTGCTGTCGCTTCTCTCCATTATAACCGCTTGCCTTTAGGTCCGCTGTCAAAGAAAACTCGGAGAATAAAAATAAACCGGGATTATGAATTGTTGTAATTCCAACAGACTGTTCCGCCTGACCGTAATACAATAAGCCGTAAAAACTTTTACGCATCAATACGGGGGAGGAACTTAAAATGAGCATGTTTTGTTATCAATGCCAGGAAGCGGCCAAGGGCGTAGGGTGCAGCGTGCACGGCGTCTGCGGCAAGAACGAGGAAGTTGCCAATCTGCAGGATCTCTTGGTTTATGTGCTCAAGGGCATAGCCCATATCGTTGTGAAGGAAAAACAGGACGATAAGGTGCTTGCTGATATCGACCGGCAAGTAGTAAACAGCCTGTTTATCACCATTACCAATGCTAACTTCGACGAAAAAGCGATAGAAACCCAGATCATAAAAATGCTCTCTCTGCGTGACGGGCTGAAAAAGCCTTTGGGCGCCGGCCTTCATGATGCTGCCACCTTCACAGTAAGCGGCAGGGAAGAAATGCTTCAAAAAGCCGCGAAAGTCGGGATACTGGCCACAAAGAATGAGGATGTGCGTTCCCTTCGGGAATTGATCATCTACGGCGTCAAGGGCATGGCTGCGTATTTGGAACATGCGCTGAACCTTAACAAAGAGGACAAGGCGATTTATGCTTTTATTCATGAGGCTCTTGCGTCGACGCTTGACGATTCCCTAACGGCGGATGAATTGGTTGCCCTCACCCTGAAAACGGGCGAATACGGCGTAAAGGCCATGGCGCTTTTGGATGATGCCAATACATCCACGTTTGGACATCCGGAAATCACCAAAGTCAACATCGGCGTAAGAAAGAATCCAGCCATCCTTGTATCCGGCCATGACCTGAATGACCTTATGCAATTGCTGGAGCAGACCAAGGGCACCGGGGTGGACGTTTACACCCACAGCGAAATGCTGCCCGCCCACTACTATCCTGCCTTTAAGCAATACGAAAATTTTGTGGGCAATTACGGCAATGCCTGGTGGAAGCAGTCGGAGGAGTTTGAATCCTTCCATGGCCCCATCCTGTTCACCACCAACTGCCTCGTGCCCCCAAAGAACCCGGAAGTAAAGTCCCGCATCTTTACCACCAACGCGGCGGGATATCCTGGCTGCGTCCACATTGCAGCCAAGGAAGACGGCAAAAAGGACTATTCGGAGATCATTCAGTTGGCCAAGCTGCTGCCCCCGCCGGCGGAGATTGAGACAGGCAGCATCGTAGGCGGCTTCGCCCACAACCAGGTGCTGGCGCTTTCAGACAAGGTGGTGGATGCGGTAAAGTCCGGTGCGATCCGCAAGTTCTTTGTCATGGCCGGCTGCGACGGCCGCATGAAGTCCAGGGATTATTATACGGAGTTTGCGAAAAACCTGCCCAAGGAAACGGTGATTTTAACCGCCGGCTGCGCCAAGTACCGCTATAACAAGCTGGATCTTGGAGATATCGGGGGCATTCCCCGTGTGCTGGATGCCGGGCAGTGCAACGATTCCTACTCCCTGGCCGTGATCGCCCTCACGCTCAAGGAGGTCTTCGGGCTTGATGACATCAACAAGCTGCCCATCGCCTTCAATATTGCCTGGTACGAGCAAAAGGCCGTGATCGTGCTGCTGGCGCTGCTGTATCTTGGTGTCAAGAACATTCACCTGGGGCCGACGCTGCCCAGCTTCCTGTCGCCTAATGTAGCCAAGGTGCTGGTAGAGAATTTTGGCATCGCCGGCATGGGCACGGTGGAGGAGGATATGGAACTGTTCCTGAAGTAAAATAGCGAACCTGTTATGAAACATCCCGCTGAGCCGTTTGCTTCAGCGGGATGTTTGTATAACCACTCCCATCGGTGAAGGATTGTAAGTTTTTTAACAGGTTTTTGTTTTTCCCCTTGACAAGCGCTATTGGAAGTGTTATCCTTCATCACGGATAACTTGTCATAACAACATAAGGATATTACAAGTTGTAAACATGGTATATACAATCAAGCAGAGGGATGAGAACCATGAACGGTAATTTGCAAACCATGAAGCCGGCGGGGAAAAGCCGCTATACGCTTCGCCGCAAGGAAGCTTTAACCGGCTGGCTGTTCGTTATGCCCGCGCTGCTCGGGTTTGCGGTATTTACCTTCGGCTCAATTCTTTACTCCTTTTACATTTCTTTGACCAAGTGGGAGCTTCTCACTCCGCCGGAATTTATAGGCTTCCGCAATTATGTAAAGCTCTTTGCAGACCCGAAATTTTTCAAATTTACGGGGAACACGCTGTATTTTGTGGTCTGGCTTGTGCCGCTTGTGCTTGTCATTTCCATGGCGCTGGCAATACTGATCAACAGGAAAACGAAACTGCTTACCAACATCTACCGCTCCTCGCTGTTTTTGCCCTGCATCACTTCTACCGTGGCCATCAGCCTGGTGTGGTTGTGGATCTTGAATCCCGATACAGGGATCATCAACAACATCCTGAGGGTGTTTGGCGTTACTGATCCCCCAAGGTGGCTGGAAAGCACCGTATGGGCCAAGCCTGCTTTGGTGGTCATGCGTGTATGGCAGATGTCGGGATATTACATGATCATGTTCCTGGCAGGGCTGCAGGTGATCCCGGAAAACCTGTACGAAGCCGCGGAGGTGGACGGAGCCACACGCTGGCAAAAGACCATCAAAATTACGGTTCCCATGCTGGCCAACACCACATTCGTGGTGGCCATCATGCTGGTGATCGAGGCGTTCAACATATTCGAGGCCATTTTTGTCATGACGGAGGGCGGCCCCATCGGCTCCACCTCCACGCTGATGTATTACATCTACGAGCTGGGCTTCAAAAGGTACAACATGGGCTATGCCAGCGCAGTGGCTTGGGTTTTCTTTGCCATGATCCTTGTGGTGACCTTGATCCAGTATGCCGTGCGTAAAGAGCAAAAAATGTGATAAGGGAGGGGATGGATATGATAAGGCAAACGGAGAAGGCACAGCCGCATAGCCTGCTGGGCTATTACCGCGCCCGCAAATTAGGCCGTGTGGTGTATCACATTTTCATGCTGGTCCTGACCTTTGTCATGGTTTATCCTTTCCTGTGGGCGGTTTGCTCTTCCTTTAAAACTTCAGCGCAGATGTTTTCAAGTACGCCGCTTACTTTGATCCCAAGGCCGTTCACGTGGATCAATTACGAACGCACGCTGGAGATATTGCCCTTTGGCATGTTCCTCAGAAACTCGCTGTTCCTTTCCACCTCCATTCCGCTGCTCATGATCGCTGTGGCCTCCCTGTGTGCCTATGCATTGGCCAGGCTGGAATTCAAAGGCCGGAATATCCTCTTCCTCCTGTTCCTGTCTACCATGATGATTCCAAGCCATGTGGTGCTCATCCCCAATTATTCCATCATCAGCAAACTTAACTGGGTGGACAAATACATTGCTATCTTTGTAAATTCGCTGTTTACGGGGGCCAACGCCTTCAACATCTTCTTTTTCCGCCAGTATTTCATGTCCATACCCAAGGACCTGGAGAATGCCGCCATCATCGACGGGTGCAGCCATGCCGGCGTGTATTTTCGGATCATTCTCCCCAATTCCAAACCCGCCATCGCCACGGTGGCCATCCTATCCTTTCGCTCGGTGTGGAACTCTTTCCTGTGGCCCATGCTGGTCACCAATTCCTATGACAAGATGACCATCACAGTGGGGCTGCAGTACTACAAAGGCGCGGTGGACAACGCGGCTATGGTGCTCTCAGGTGTTACCATCGCCATCATACCTGTAATCATTGTGTTTTTGATCTTCCAGAAATACTTCATGAACGCCACCATGAATTCCGGCTTCGGGGGGACATGAGCGGGAATATGCACCGCTCTTGCAATACATCCCAGTGAAAACAAGGAGGAGAAAAACATGAGCAACCGTTCCCTGCGCAAGGTCACCGTATGGCTGGCTATTGCTTTGCTGCTGGCCGCCATGGTTCCCTCTGCCGTGATGGCGGAGGGACGCACCAAGGTACAGGTGATGTCCTGGTGGGATATCACCAAGTCCGAGCCGCTCAAGCAGCTGGAAGCCGGCTTTGAAGCCGCAAATCCCGATATCGACCTGGAATTCCCTATGATCGGCAGCAAGTATGCCGACAAGATCACCACCGTCATCGCCGGCGGCGGCGACAGCGTGCCGGATGTGATCATGCTGGCCATGGACCTGGTGCCCAAGTTTGCATTGACCGGCTCCATCCTGCCCCTGGATGAATACATGACTCAGGAATACAAGGACAGCCTCTATCCCCTGGCTTTGAACGCACTCACCGTGGACGGCAAGGTCTATGCCGCCGCCAGAGACGTTTCTCCCATGGCCATGTATTGCAATGTGGCGCTGTTCAAGGAAGCCGGGATCGAAATCCCCACCGCTGACTGGACGATAGATGATTTTCTGGACATCGCCCAGAAGCTGACGAAGGTGGATGCTTCCGGCGCGCCCACACAGTGGGGCTACTACTTCGCCAAGTATCCCGATACCATGTATGACTGGATCATTGCCAATGGCGGCCGCTATGTATCCCCGGACGGGACCACCAGCATGATGAACACCCCCGAAACCAAGGCCGGCCTGCAGTTCATGTATGACCTGATCTACAAGTACAAGGTATGCCCCACCGAAGCGCAGCACAAACAGTATGGCGATGGCAACTCCGCCGCCTTCCTGGCCGGCAAGGTAGCTATGCAGATTGCGGCCCTCTCCAACTCCTCCAGTTTAAACAGCGCGACGCCGCCCATTGAATACGCCGTTGTGCCCCTGCCCAAGAAAGACGGCAAGCAGTTCACCCACGCGTTCGTGAACACCTGGGCGATCCCCAAGGGCGCGAAGAACCCGGAACTGAGCTGGCGCGTGATCGAGTGGCTGTCCGGCAAAGGCGGCCAGCAGATCGCCCTGGACTACGGCATGGGCTTGCCGGCCAGCAAAGAAGTAGACGCCACCACGTTCCTTGGCAAGCGGGAAGACAACAAGGTGTTCCTGGATGCGCTTACCTATGCCGTTCCCTTTGAAACCTACCGCTACGGGGCCGAATTCAATGTGGAGCTTCAGGAGCAGCTGAATGTGCTGTGGCTGAACGAAACCACGGTGGATGATGCGGCTGCGGCCATCGACGGGGCGGCTGTATCCATCCTCTCCGGCGACAAGTAACAATTGCTCCCAACCATTTATAATGATTCTCTGGGGACTAAAGTCCCCAGAGAATCCGCATCGAATGAAGGTGCATCATGATCTATTTGAGCAGCCTGATGGCACTTAACGAAGAGCCTGCCTTTGAGGAAACGCTTCAAGCCTTTCATGACAAGGTGGGCGTGGAGGTATTTTCCTTCACCTATTCCAAAGAGGAATTGCCCGATTTGGCAAAGAGAATAGAAAGCTGGAAGGGTCATCCCCTCACTTTTCACGGACCCATGCGGGGTGTGGAGGTGACGTCCGCTTGCAAAAGCCCGGAGGGACGGCTTCTCTTTGAAAACTATGCAAGGGCCTTCGCTTTTGCCAGCCGTTTCGGGGGTACTTCGATGGTGGTGCATACCCATGAGCGTCACATTACAAAAGCGGAAAAGCCCACCTTGCAGGAGCAATGCATCAGCAACCTTCAGGCTCTTGCGGCTATGGCATCAAAGGAGGGCATTGCCCTTCGCGTGGAGAATGTATCGTTGCCGCACAAGGGGGAGCCTCTCTTTGACGAAGACGAATATATCTGTTTGTTTAAGCTTTTGCCCCAGGTGCAGGCGTTGATTGACATCGGGCATGTGCATGTGACAAGCTGGTCTCTGAAAAATCTTCTGGAAAAGCTGAATGGCCGGGTCGGTGGGTTCCATTTGCATAATAACGATGGCCTGGAAGACAGCCATGATTGGCTGGATGAAGGAACCATGGATGTGGATCATGCTCTTTCCTTGATTAGGGATCATGCGGAATTCCGTGATATGGTGCTGGAATACGGCAGCATGCATGGGAAAACATCACGGGATCTTATGCGGGATGTGAGCCGTGTCCTTATGTATCATCAATGATGGATTGTTTTTTCGAATTATCATAGAGGAGTTGCAAACATGCAAAAGGCCGGCGCGCGTTACAACCAGATCGCCACTTATTACCAGGAGCTTGTGGAGAAACAGCAACTGGTGGAAGGTGACAGGATGCCCACCGAGGAGGAAATTTGCCGCCTGTTCAACGTGAGCCGGATCACCGTGCGCCAGGCCATGAACGACCTGGCCCAGGCGGGTTATATCGTGAGAATGCAGGGGAAAGGTTCCTTTGTGCGCATGAAGAAAACCGATATGCAGCTAAACCGCCTGCAGGGGTTTTCCGAGGAGATGCTCGCAAAAGGAATGGTGCCTTCCACAAAGACGCTGGAGGCAAAGGCGGTGGCCTGCGACCGGAAAGTGGGGGAAAGGCTGAAGCTGGAGCCGGGAACACAGGTCATTTCCATGATCCGCGTGCGCTATGCCGACGATATTCCCATGGCTGTAGAACA
>JAEZJP010000215.1 GCA_023415715.1 Bacillota bacterium | reverse complement strand
TCACCCCGAGGTTACCCCCTGAGTAAATCTATTCTACCACAGGCGGGCACCTCTTTCAACACCGACACCACGAAGGAGGAACCCCATGAAGAATATCGCCAGAAAGCTGGCATTGCAGCTAATCGATCCGGAGGCTGTAGCAACGGAAGAATATGTGGACACCGACTCTGAAGCGCTGGTGGAAGAGAAAGAAGAAGGTCTGCATGTGGTGATCACCACCTACACCAGGCAGGACCGCACCAAATACAATACCCTGAACAACGCCATCTACAGCCTGGTCAATGCCCATGCCGAAAAGGCTACGAGAACGGCATCCGCGCCGGGGCGCAGCTGATGATGAGCCTTCTGGCCAGCCTGAACGGGAATTTCAAGGATGCCATTGCCCAACTGATGAAGGAGGGGATATAGCATGGCGGATATGACACCATCCCCGCAGGAGATATCAACATGAACGGCTATATGGCCGGCATCGACTTTGTGTATGGCAAGGGGGAAGAGGCAAGAGCCGACTTCCCGGTGGCGCTGATACCGGTTCGGCTGAATGAGGGGCAGACTTGCAGCATAGTGGAGGGTGTGCCGTTTGAGACCATAGAAATTACGACAAAGCAGTCGGCTTGATACATCGCCATTGGGTAATAGAATACCCGACACATTAACATGCGCCGGGTTTTTTCGTGACAAAACGCTACGAATCTTTGGTAGCACAATTTATTATTTATTAAACGTTATAACAAATCCTTTTACGTCGGGAGAGTTATTTGTGAAATCATTCCAACTGCCGTTGCTATAGATGCCCAGGCATTTCTCCTTCCCCCCGCTTGGCTCACCTTTCGCCCAATTGGTATATTTCATTATTGAACCATTTATCCAAGACCACTTTATAAATGGCGGTTTTGCAGCACCAAGCCAACATGACTTACCGAATTTCTTAACAAGTGCTGCAATGGTAGCTTGTTGTTTTTGACTCGTGATAATCGACAAGTATCCGTTCATTTTGGAGGCTGTTTTTATCGCTTCTTCCCATGATAATGATGGAGCAAAATAAACTGCGTACTTTCCATCAGTAGAACTGGCTATCTTGACTGGGGCAGGTTTGTGGCTTGATAGCCACTCTTTGGGATTGACCCACTTGACTTTTGATGGAGATTGGTTCAGCTGCGATCCCCAGCCTGTTCTGCCATTTTTGTTGGCTGCCATGTCCGGCTCCATATTTATACCTAGATGTAAATGATAACTGTTATACAGCATTGTTTTACCGATTGTTTGTCCTTTAGAAACGTATGTATCTTTCTTCACAGTATAATCAACGTGGCCATACACAGCAGTAAAACTGACACTTTTCCCATCGCGCCAATACGCATGCCTTATATAGACACGAGACTCATTCCCATTTCGTATTACCAAATAGACGTATCCATCTGCAATTGCATAAACAGGCTCTGATTTTTTTTGATTTGAGGTAAAGTCGACTCCGGCATGATGCTTGCCATACCGTTTGAAAAGTATATGATTAGGGTCATCATATTCACCATTCCCAGGAACGTATAGGTTGGCCACCGGCTTTGCCCAACCTTGTGATGCAATTTTCTTTGCATCTGAAGCTGCATCGGCTTTTGCAGGTAATGCAAGATAGGTAGACGTGAAAATGAGAGCCAGAACCATTGAAATGGACACGAACATACGAAACTTTGCCCGCATCTGATGCACCACCTTTCATATATTACCAATATTACCACATAGTTGGGCATGATGTAAACATTTTCTAAATATGAGTGGGATTTTATTGCAGATGTGAGACTAATATTTAATGATGCAAACCACATTCCGACACAACAAAATCCCGCAAGCCTTTTATGCTTGCGGGATTTCGTTTTTCTGGCGGAGAAGCCGGGATTTGAACCCGGGCTGCGCTTATCGCACACTACTCCCTTAGCAGGGGAGACGGAAATACAGGAAAGTAAGGGGCTCAGGCGGTCGTGGGGAGTAATACGGGAGTAGTAGAATCCTCTTTTTGCTGCTCTAATTCCGCGGGGAGGAGCGCCAGGGCGTCCAACATGGGCTGGATGTCGATATGGGTGTAATTGAGCGTGGTGGCATAATTCCGGTGGCGCATGATCTTTTTGATGATGGACGGGTGCACGCCCGCCTCGGCTAGTGCGGTGGCGGTGGTATGGCGGCAGCAGTTGGGCGGAAGCCGCCGGCAGCCGGCGCGTTGGAGGGTTGCATAATGTGCATCATAAAAATTGGGCTCTGACATGTTCAAAAGGTTTTTTGAGTTTGATGACCGTAAGTATAGAGATTTCAATACTGGCATTATAAATGGGCAGATGATTACAGGGAACTTTTTTCGGAGTTCGTTCTTAGTGCCCACTTCGTTTATGATGCTCAAGTCAAAGTCAATTTTATCCCTATCAACATGCTGCAGCTCTCCTGTAGCCATGCCGGTGTAAATCATCAGCAACTCATAGCCGGTGAATTCATTCCCGGCGCGGTAGTCTTTCCATAAGGCGCGTATTTCTTCCGTTGTGAAAGCATCTTTGTTGGGATCTTCCTTTTCCGGAAGGGTGATGGTCTCGGCATAGTTTTTGTCGGTCTGCCCGTCGATCACGGCCAGCTGCAGCAGGTGAGACATGACCTGGCGAACGTCCCGGGCTGGATAGTAGGTGTCTATCGTGTCAACAATTTTTTGAATATCTTCCCGGCGGATATCGCCGATCTGCATGAGGTGCAGGGGTTCTACTTTGCTAAATGCTATCCTATAGGCGCATTGCTTTGATTTGCTGAGCTGGGTGAAGTCGCGGGAATCTGTCCAGGTCTGATATTTTTCCAGGAGTGTGCATTGGTTGGTCAGCTTTTTGTTGCTGCGAAGGACAGGAAGGTGAGCCTGGGCATCGCGTTTTGTGGTGAAAGTATCCTTCCGGCGGCGGATCGGGTTCTTTTTGCCCTTTTTTATCCTGTAGCCCAGGGTAACTTCCGCCCGCCAGTTGCCGTTAGGAAGCTGATAGACAGTTCCTGTGCCATTGCCTCGGGCCTTGGTCTTTTTTGTTTTTGGCTTTGGCTTTGACGTTTGCTTCGCGCCGCAGTGATTGCAAAAGGCGCTGTCTTCGGGTATTACCAAACCGCATTTTTTACAGTCCATACAAGCATTCCAGCCCTCTTTTTGGATTTTATATATATGTGTCTCTTAAAGATTGTCCAAAAACGTGTTAGTTGTGTTATTTAGGCCAAAAAAGCCAGTAAAATCAATGGTTCCGGGTATATCACTTTTCAAAACAAAAGTGTGTTGCGTGTTATAGAGCGGAAAAAGTGTTATTGCGCAAAAAGCTGTAAGCATTGAAAATCTCCTCTGTGAGCTACGCCCTGATGGGTTGCATTATAGCATGATCCGGTGCTATAATGCAAACAAGCGTTCGCATTAATGGAGGCAAAAATATGAAAAAAACCAGCTCAAAGCCGGTTGTGGAAGTTTATTTGCCGGAGTTTTCTCAGTACCTTTATGTAGAGTATCCAGACCGGATCATTATGAACCGTGCGTTTTATTCTCGAATTCATCCAGTAGCTTGTCCAGCTCATGATGCAGTCGCCGGCGACGCTTCGTCTGATCAGCAGCAGCCTGGGCAAGGGCTTGCGCCTGTTCCGGCGAAAGGTTCTCGCCTTGATCTGAAATAGCTGCTACAAAGCCTTCTTCCATGGGTTTTGTGGCTTGTTGTAATTTAACAGAATCAGAATTAAAAAATTCAGATAGGGTCATACCAAGGCTTTCGGATATTTTAACAATTTTGTCGAGCGTAGGAGATAGCTCTCCATTTAAATAGCGTGATATGGTTGATTGCTGAATTTCGCATAGCTTTGATAAAGAGTACTGACTAAGCCCTCTTTGGTTCATATGGTATTTGAGCAGCTCAGCAAAATTCATTTCAGCACCTCACCATGTTTTCTATATTATACGTATAAGCATATTTTTTTACAATATATGCGTATAGGGATTGACAAACATATGCGTATAGGGATATAATGCGCGCATAGGAGGTGATCTCTTGAGCGTGCAGCGTTTGAGAAAGCGCAAAAAAATGAGCATGATGGCTCTTTCGGAGAAGAGCGGTATCAAGCAATCTACCATTTCACGAATTGAGCGCGGCTTGCAGGAGCCGAAAATAACAACGGCTTACGCGCTAGCCAAGGCGTTGGACTGTACGATGGAGGAACTGCTGGAGCCAGACGCTGGAGAAGCCGAACGGCCGGGGGCCTAGGCACTGACGTAAGAATACCAAGGAAAGGGGCAAAAAAGCATGGCAATCACCGCGGGGGAGCTGCTGCAAAGACGGCGAGTGGCGCGGAAAATGACAAAAACGCAGGTCGCGGCTGCCTGCCATTGCAGCGTGGATGTGATTGACCGGCTGGAAAGCGGAGAAACAAAAGAGCCGCATCCTGATCTGATCGACATGTACGGGGATGCCATTGGGGATCCCGGGCTATGGCAGGCATGGATGAGCTTACAATTCGCCAGTTATAACCGCCACCATGGCCCGCCGGCGGATTTTGGAATCACCGGGGCGCTGCTGGCCATGGAGGCGGAAATAACGGATTTAATGGATCCTGAAAAGCTGCAGGCGCTGCGTAAGGATCTGGCTGACGGGCAGTTGGATAACGAGGCCTTGAGGGCATGGGTTATGAGGGAGGGCAGGGAGGCGGGCGCGGCTATTGACCGCATGCTGGAACTGGTTTCCCAACAAATGAAGGGAGGCGTCAGGAGTGCAGCGGCTGGAGGATATTGAAAAGCTGAACAAGGGTACGCTGGTGCCGACTGATGTATGCGAATACCTGGGGTGCCACCCGTACAGCATCAACTGCCAGGCTAAGGAGGATCCTTCCAAGCTGGGTTTTCCGGTGGTGGTCATCGGAACAAGGGTGCTGATCCCCAAGGAGGGGTTTGTAAACTACATGCGGCATGGGGGAAGGCCGCCTTTCCTGGAACCAATGGCACCTTTGGCGCAGTACAGACCGGAAGGCCTGCGGATCAAGGGTTACCGGTATGTGGGGCACCTGGTACCGGTGTTCGAGACGATTGAGAAGTAGAAAACGGAAGGGAGAAACACAAATGACGGAAGCGTATCAAAAGAAGGCAGCCGCCAGGGCAAAAAGGGCGTTTGAGCTTTTGAAAAGCGGTATGGAGCCAGAGAAGGTAGTCAAGGAATGCGGCTATGTGGATGTTTCCAGCATGCTCTGGTATCTTCGGGAACGCGGCTTTCGGTTTACCAGCGGCGAACTGCAGGAAAAGCAGGAGGGAGCCTTTGCACCAACCTCCGGAGAGGAAGTGCCGATGGACGTTTCTTACAAGGATACCCCATTTTGCACTGGGGAGGAACTGCTTGAAGCATCCGTCAATGCGGTTGCCCGCCATAGGCTGGTCAAAAAAGCCCTTAATAGCGGTGCCAATGAGGAGTATGTAGCCTCTGCATTTGGCTATAAGTCGGTAAGCAGGATGAAGGCAGCCATCAAGCCGAGGGAGGGTAAAAAGGCGGAAGATGTGAAGGTGGATCCGCCTATGCTGGATGGATCCGCCATCAAGTTTACTGCAATCAAATTCGGTTCATTAACCGCGCAGTGCTGGCGGGGAACCTTTTTCAAGTTTTCGCTTACTGAGCCTGGCGACGAATGTGCGCTGCCTGCCGGGCATGTGCAGGCTGAGCTCCTTCATCAGGGGGAACTAAGTGATCTGGTGGATGACGTTGTGGCCGGCGGGGTGCTGCCGCTTGAAATCGCAGCCAGGACATATGAACGGTATGCCGACCTGCTGCGGGCTGCTGCGGATGAAATGGAGAGCGCCGCAAGGGTGTTTGGCGGGTATGGGAGCAAATAAAAAGCGCCTGGCCGTGGTCGAGACGGTCAGGCGCGGAGGCGGGGTAAGAGAAGCTTCGCTGCTGGGATTGTAGCACAGGATGGCATGGTGACGCAAGGGGTTCCGCTCCTGCGGGAGCGGCCAGGGCTTTCCGGTCGCCCTGGACCTTCGGGGGCCGTTGTGAAAAGTTTGAAAGGCGGGGTTTATATATGTCACAAAAGGAGCGGGTTAGCGCAATCGTAAGCGCAGGCGGCAAAGTACATGCTTTTGACGGGCACAGGATCGCGGCATTTTGCTTTGTGGATCTGGAGGACAAAAAAGGAACCACGAAGATGACGGCCGTTATGGATGGTGAGCTGACCGACGGGGATGTTTACGCCATACTTGACCAGCTTTACAAAAAGGTCGGATTGGACCGGTTTGTGATCGCAGCCAATGAGCTGGCGCTTTCGGTGGCCCGGGAGGATAGGAAAGAAGGTGTTCCGGCATGACGGTGGATGTATTTGCAGCGTTGATTCTGCTGGCTGCGGGCATCGGCTTATCGGAGGCCTACCATGCCAGGCAACGTGTAATCATGCGGACGCTACGGGGCAAGCCCATAGCCGGGTTTTCAAGGCAGCACGACAGAAGCAAGAGGGAGACGCCAAAAAAGGCACTGCCCATTGACTGTATAATCAGGACGCCGCCCTACCCAGCACCCGCGGCCAGGCTGTACTATCCCCATGAAAAGGTGGTAAGCCTTGACGGCTGGCGTCATCAGGACAGCCTGCGTAAAATAACCCAGCGCTGGCAGGTGCACGAAGGGAGGGCCGGGTGATGAGCATTGAAAAAGTCGATTCCCCTTCCGGAAGTAAAATTATCGATATCAGCGTAACCGATGTACCGATGGATGAGAGGATATGCGCCAATTGCGGGTTGCTTGGATACTGCCCCAGTATGCTCAAGGGAAAGCTGACGGATCTGCGGGGACACCGGGAAACGCCTAACAGCTGCAGCAGGTGGCGGGATCAGGCGGTGATGAACCCCCATCGCGGACCGGATTGCGCACCGGAAGATACATGCATCTTCTGCGACGGCATCAGCTGCGAGGCAAAAGGAAAGCGTGGTACAAATGTCCGCTGCGATAAGATCATGTATGACGGTAAACGGATCGCCACGGTGGAATACGCTCCGGCCTGCCTGCTGTTTGACAGGAACCAGCTGTCTAACTACCCGAAGGAGGAAAAAGGCCATGTACAGGCAGGAACGGGAGAGCTTAAGCAGGCGGCAAATGTGGCTGCGGAGGAAAAGCTGGTGGAAATGGTGGAATCCGCCATGGAGCGGACCGTACCTGAAGCCGAGGCCGATGGACAGGCAGCCGATGCGCAGGCGGATTCCATTCCTACTGTGCCGGGTGTGGAAAGCGATGCTGTTTCTTCCTCGGAGCGGCTGCAGGTGCTGGCGGCGGAAATCCGCTTCCTGACCAAATTGACCGTTGAAAATGCGATTGCCATCGGGCAGCGGCTGAATGAGGCCAAGGAAATGGTGCCTGGATCATGGGGCGTATGGCTGCAAACAAACGTGCATTACAGCCAAGACACTGCCGAACGGTTCATGAACATCGCTGCCGAGTACGCAGATTCCGCAACGTTGCGGAATTCTGGATTGGGGGTTTCCGCGCTTTGTGAGCTGATGGCGCTGCCAAAACCGGAGCGGGAAGAGTTTGTGAATGAGGTGCATGTGATCGACGGCAGGGAGAAGCGGGCAGAAGAGATGTCTGTACGGGAGCTGCATGCGGCGATCGCCAGGAGGAAGAGGCGCGAGGAGGAGCTGGAGACCCAAATATGGGCGAAAAGTCAGGAGATAAACCGCGCTGACATTGAAAAAAGTAACGCCCTAAATGCTTTGCGCGACAAGCTGAACGCTGAGCACGGAGAGGCAATCCGGAAGCTGACGGAAATCCACGGGAAGGTGGTTGCTGACCTCAAGGAGGACCTGGCCTTGAAGCGGGAGGAAATCAGCGGACTGGAAAAGCCTGAAACGGTGACGGTGGAAGTGGACAAAGTGGTGGCTCCACCCGATTATGAGGCGGCGCTGGCGGATGCGTTAGAGGCGGTTGAGCTTCGGAAGCAGGCAGAGGCGACGGCCGCCATGATCCGGCAGGTGATGACAAGGCCGGACAACATGCAGCTTTTGAGCGCCGGCGCCCTGGGAACCGCCGTGGATGCTTTTCTGAAATCCGTCCGGGTATTTCCGTTTTCCGGGCCGGCGATATTTTCCGGGGACAAGCCCATGCGGACGGACATTTTCAAGGTACAGCTGGATAAAGTGGGGATCTGGCTGGCGGCCAGCTATGCGGCCCTTGAAGGGAAAATACTGGAGGTGGCGGCAAGTGCGCAGATGGATGAGTGAGCTTAGGGAGCGGATGGAGCTGGACATGCATGCCATGGCAAAGAAATGCGGCTGCAGCGTTACGCTGCTGGAGTACCTGGAGGAGGGAGACAGCAAGACGCTGCCTACACTGGCCAGGCAGATCGGGATTGCCTACGGGATGACGCTTATTCAAGCCAACGAGCTGGCAAAGCCATTGCAGCCCAAGTATGTGATGCTTGGCGGAAAGGGCGGGGGCGGGTATGAATGGCGCCCGCCCAAGGCGGAAACGGTGCCGCTGATCACCTTTATGCCTGAAAAGGAAAAGGTAAGGCGGGATTCGGCGGAGATTTCAAGGGAGGCGGCCAGGCTGGTGCAGGCAACAGGAAAGAGCGCCCGGCAGCTGAGTATGGAGGCCGGGCGGACCGGGAGCTATGTGGGGAACATCCTTATGGCGCTTGGGCGCGGAAGGGTGCTGGCGCCAGGTACGCGAAAGAAGCTGATGGATATCCTGGGCTGTGATGAAGAGGCATTGAGAGGATGTGAGCATCATGAGGGGGCCTATGTACCGGCAATGCCCTGATTGCGGTGCGGCACTGGATCCCGGGGAGCGGTGCGGCTGCCGGGAAGAAAAGACGCCTTGCCCGCTGCTCCTGCGAAAGGATGACGCGCCCGAAGGTCTGGCTATTGAGTGCAAGGTGGGGCTTCGGGTTTGGCGCAGGGTATATGAAAGCCAAGCAGCCAGGGATAAGACGTATACGGAATGCTGTTCCTGCGGAAGGCCCTGTGCAGTGTATGGGGAACGGTGCACAGTGATCAGGCCGCATCGGATTGCTGGGGAAGGGTTCCGTGCCTGCGGGCACGGCCAGGGCTTTCCGGTCGCCCAGGACCTTCGGGATGATCGCCCTAAGGGAACCTTCGGAGCCCTTGAGTTTTGTTCGCACTAACGAAAAAAGCCGGATGGGGGCGCGGGAATGCGGCTGGAAGATTTATTAGGGATGCTCAAAGGCGTCAAGGGCAGCGGTGACCAATATGTGGCCCGCTGCCCGGCCCATAATGACAGGCGGGCATCCCTTTCGGTGGCGCGCGGGAACAATGGTGGAATAGTGCTCAAGTGCATGGCAGGATGCGATACGGAAAAGGTTGTGCAGTCGCTTGGCCTTACGATGGCTGATCTGTTCCCGGACAAGGGGACGGATCAAGCCTCTAAGCCCAAGCAGCAGCCGACGCAAGAAAAAAAGAAAGTACCTGCCCCGGAACTAAAAGTCGGGGATATGTATACATACAAGGACAAGGACGGAGCCCAGCATAGCGAAAAGATCATAAAGGAATACGTCTATACATCATACACCGGGATCCCGGTGGTGAAGGTTTTCAGGACAGAGGGAAAGAGCTTTCCGGTGATCCACCGGGATGGGACAACCTGGTACTGGGGCGAAGGGCGCTGCGGCCGGATTCTTTACAGGCTGCCTGAAGTGATGAAGGCCATCAAGGAAGGCAAGCCTGTACACATAGTGGAAGGCGAAAAAGACGCGGATACACTGGCGGATCATGGCTATTGCGCTACAACGAACCGGGGCGGCGCCGGGAAGTGGCCTTCGGAGCTGACGAATGACCTAAAGGGCGCGGATGTGGTGATTCTGCCCGACAATGACGAGCCAGGCCGGAAGCATGCGCAGCTGATAGCCAACCTTTTGCCGGCGGAAGCGAGATCCGTAAAGATCGTGGACCTGGCAAAGGGTTTCCCGCAGCTTCCGGAAAAGGGCGACGTAACGGACATGCGGCAGGCAATGACGGAAGATGACTTCCGGAAGCTGTTTGACAGGCTGGTATTGGAAGCGGAGTACACATACAGGCGCATAGATGACAGCGAATACGCCCAGTATTACGCCAGGGTGGCCGGCTATTGCGTGGACAATGGATGCATCTGCGTGAACGGCCGGAAATACAATCCGCCGCTTTGCAATTTCGTGGCGCTGCCTACGGAGGAGTACACCCGGGACAACGGGGTGACGCAGGATAAGGAGCTTTCGGTAATCGGGTGGGATTGTCGGGGAAAGCCGCTTCCGGCGCTGCGGGTACCTATTACAGAATTTGCGGCCATGGGCTGGGCTTTGAAGGGCTGGGGCATGGCCGCAAACATTGAGCCAGGGCAGGCCGTTACCGGGAAGCTGCGCCAGGCAATACAGGCCGCGGGTGATCTGCACGCGGTAAAAAAGACCATATTCACGCATACCGGGTGGCGGAGAATCGGGAACAAGTACGCTTTCCTGCATGCCGGCGGCGCGATTGGCGCCGAAAGCATCAATGTGGAGATGGAGCCTGGCCTGCAATATTACGATCTGACAGGCATATGCGGCGGGTTTGGGATGGAGATGGAAGAGGGGGAGCGCAAACGGTACGCGCTGCTCAGCACGCTGCGGTTGATGGGATTTGTAGGTATGCGGATCGGGGCGCCGATTACCGGTTTCATGTTCCTATCGCCGCTGCGGCATTTTCTGGAGATGGCCGGATGTGCACCGGGATTCATCCCTTTCCTTTGGGGCCGCAGCGGCAGCGCTAAAACTACCGCCACATCGCTGATCCTATGTCATTTCGGCCGAGCTTTTTCGGATAAGAACGTGCCATCCAGCTTTCAGGATACAGCAAACCACATACGGAAAAAGGCCTTCCTGCTGAAGGATCTGCCGCTTCTGGTAGATGACTACCATCCGAATACAAACCTACAGGACAAGCGAAAAATGGAGGGACTTGCCCAAATGCTTTCCCGAACCTGGGGTGACGGTGCGGAGCGCGGGCGTATGAAAGCCGATACAACGCTGCAGGAGCAGATGCCGCCGCGCGGGCTGGGCTTGGAAACGGGGGAGGACCTGCCCAACATTGGGGAAAGCGGCATTGCCAGGCTTTATGTGATCGCTGTACGAAAGGGGGAAATCCCCATCAATGATACGCTGACGGAAATGCAGCATCTGGCCCGGGACGGTGTTTTTTCGGAAGGGATGCGCGGATACATATCCTGGCTGGCCGGACAGGCTGCGGAGCTGCCGGGCTTGCTTGGTAAACGGTTTGAGGAATTGCGCACTGAGGCTGGAAAGCGCATGGCGGGAGCCCACAAGCGGCTGCCTTCCGCTGTGGCGCACTTGATGCTAGGGCTGGAAATGATGTGCCGGTATATGGTGGCGGAGGGCGCCATGGAAGAGGCCGACGTGCCCGACGCCATGGAAATGTTCTGGACGGCTACGCTGGACAACAGCCGGGAGCAAAGCAACGACATGCGGGAAGAGCGGCCAACCAAAGTATTCCTGGATGCGCTGCGGGAGCTGATACAGACAAAACGGTACCGGGTGATGGACCTTGATGCCACGGAAACCGCGGAACCCATGAACATGCTGGGGTACATGGATAAAGACTATTACTTCCTGAATCCCGGGCTTACCTATGCGGCGGTGCAAAAGCTTTGCGTAGAACAGGGGCTGCTGTTCCCGATTGGCAAGAACACGCTGTTCCGATTGATGAAGGATGAAAATATGCTGATGCCGGATACAAGCGGGAAGAGCGTGCGGCAATTATGTCGGAATAAAGGAACTGTGCGCGGATGGTTCCTTTGGGTTCCCAGATATGTGCTGGACGGCGGGGCACCGCCGGTAAAGCAGATGACAGTGAACGATTTCCAGGTGGTCAAGGATGATCCCGACAATCCATTTACGAAGGAGGTGCAGCAGCCATGAGCGATTTGGAGCGGGTGGTGCAGGTGAGGAACACGCTTCTATCCCTGCGGTCCCTGAAGGAGGACGTGGAGATGCTGGCCAGCAGCATGGCGCAGCTGGAGGTGGTGGCTCCGGACATAAGCCGCCGCAAAGAGGAAGCGGAGCGGAACCTGAAGACGCTGCGCCTTCGGCTGCCAGAGGAAGTATGCGCGGCGATCAAGGTGGCGGACAAGCTGCCCCGGGTGGAACGCAAGGTGATCTATTTGTACTATGTGGCCGGCAAGAGCCTGAACCAGGTTGCCCAGGAGATGCACTATACCAAACGAACGGTGCAACGGATGAAGGCGGAAGCGCTGAAGAAGTTAAGGGAGGGGTAAGATGCTGGGCAAGCTGGTCGGGTTGATCAAGACAGCGGCGCCGGATAAGCAGGTCGGGATGCGGAAAGTGCTGACGGCGGCACTGGAAAAGTACAATGAGCTGGCGAGGGTGGGGTGATAAGATTGTTTGGACCGATTCCTTTCAGTACGCCGATGGTGCTGGCAATAATGCACGGGCGAAAGACCATGACGCGGCGTGCGATTGCTGGTATACCATCTGATGCCGAATTTAATTACTTCTTTGTCGACTCGAACTGTAAAGACGTAGCTAGGTTCGTGTTTCAAGACGGAACAGATAAGTTTATCCACCCTAAATGCGTAACCGGTGACATCTTTTATGTTCGGGAATCGTGGCGGATTGGAGCCTGGGAAGCAAACCTTAACGACATTGCCGTTGATTACCGTAATGAGGTCAGGCGAGAGTGGATTCACGTTCCGGACACGGAGCGATTCGAGCGATATGTAGGTCAATCCATCAAAGACGCGCAGAGGGCCGGCATCATCCCAAATGGGAATGGGGAATATCACTGGAAGCCTGGTGACGCACCAACTAGATGGAGGCCGCCGCGCTTCATGCCACGGGAGGTGGCCCGTATTTTCCTACGGGTTACAAATGTGCGTGTGGAACGGCTGTGTGACATAACCGATGCGGATGCGATACGGGAAGGCGTTCTCTATTGGGATGATGTTGGATGCTGCTGCTCGAACCGGAAGTATAGGGACTATTCGACTGGCGAGTTTTCGATCTATGAGGATGCACGCAGGTCCTTTGCTACACTTTGGGATAGCATCAATGCTAAACGCGGTGGCGGGCTTTTTGATTGGATAGCCAATCCATGGGTTTGGGTGATCAACTTTGATCAGATCACAAAAGAAGAGGCAATGAAGGAGGTTGCATAGATGGAACGCGCAGCTGACATAAGGAAGATGAAAACCCATAACAGTATCAGCAAAGATGAGATCATCCAGTCGCACAATGAGCTATATGACAAGCTTTCCGCTCTACAATCTGATAATGAGCGCTTGACACAATGGGTGAATGACCTGCAGACCGGCATGTATGTGAACTGTGTGTACTGTGGGCATCGGTATGGCCCAAGGGGAAAAACTCCCGTTAGTATGGCCGACGTGCTCAAGCAGCACATTGAAACCTGCCCCAAGCATCCGATGTCGCTGATCAAGGCTCGTCTTTCCGAATATGAGAAGTTCGTTGATCTTTTGCTTTCTGAGCTTGCACGAGCTGTCCCTGATGAACACGGCCATTGTCGGTTTACTGTGGAATGGCTTGATGCTGCAAAAACAGAATGCGCAAGGCTTAAAGGTGATCCCCATGTCTGAGTATCTTCCCTTCCGCTGCTGCATGTGCCCGAATATCGATACGCCGGAAAAGACGGAATGCCCGCCGTTCATGGGTGAGGGCCTTACGCCTTGCCGGTTTGTAAAGGAATACCGGGACAAGCGCGGCAACAGGTACAAGGTGATGGACAGCGCGGACGGATCCATTTTCAAAGCAAAGTATCAAAGCCCGGGCGGCAGCGATTGGAATTGCTATCCCGGGTTCATCTGGAGGCATGAGTTTGATGAAGCGCAGGCAGATCTGAATGCCAGCGCCAAGAAATACGGATGGGAGGAGATGGGGCCGGATGGGGTTTCAACAGATAGCTGTGGTGGTGCTCTACATTTCCAGCATTGTCGTGTCGGTTGTACATGATGGGCAGATGAGGCCGGTTAGTGCCAGGAATACCACACTTGCCGCAGTGGTAATAATGGCGCTTCTCTGGACGGGCGGATTTTTCGGTTTACGCTAAAAAGAAGGGGGAGATACGAATGATGAACATCGGAATCTTGGCGCAGATTGCTTCCGGAGTATTGCTTCTTGCATTGATAGCGCTGGTGATATTCCTGGGCATCCGCTGGCTGTGGCCTCAGAAGGCGGAACTTCCTATGGCCGACCTGGCAAAGGTGGCAAATATCGTAGCGAAACCCTTGGCAGAAGATTATGAGGTGGGCGCTGCGGCAGAACGTCCACCCGGGGATATGGGGATAGCAGAGCTTGCCTGTGAGGGTTTTGGGGCAGTGCATTTAGAGACTGGGCAAGCGATAGCCAAGATTGAAATGCCTCCCCTTATAACCATCCATCGGCCGGTGGAGACAAACAGAAAGCTGGAGGTGCTGCAGGCAGCCAATAAGAAGCGGTCTGATTATGCCAGGGTAAAGGCGGCAAACAGCCGTCTGGCCGTAATCTCAGGTGCGTTACCTGAGGAAACGGTGGCGGATAATTTCAAATATACCAACGTAAAGGCTATGCACCAGGCATGGGCAAGGTATCGTTGCGTGTAAAACTAGCCAAAGGGCTTTCCGGTCGCCCTTTGGATACTTTCGGGCAAGCGCCCCGTTTCGGGGCGCTTTTTTTGTTTTCTGAAAAAGATGTCGCCATATGTCACCACCTTGTCACCTGTTCGCCATCTGGATGACATCCCCCCTTCCCATGCTATGGTGACGTCGTGGAGGGGATTGGATGCGCTGGGAAGGCAAGCAGGTGGATCCGTTTTACAAGAGCGGGCCATGGCTGCAGCTGCGGATACGGGTGCTGGACCGGGATCATTGGTGGTGCCAGGTATGCAAAAAGCGGCCGGCCGTGACGGCGCACCACAAGATACCGCGAAAGGAACGGCCGGACCTGGAGCTGGATGAAGAAAATTGTGAAGCGATCTGCCGGATTTGCCACAACAGAGAGCATCCGGAAAAGGGCGGGCCTGGGGAGCAGCATCAGGGGATGCCGACGGGGATCAGGGTGATTGTGGTCAAGTGATAGGTTCCGCTCCTGTGGGAGCGGCCAGGGCTTTCCGGTCGCCCTGGACCTTCGGAGTGATTGCCATTTGGGAACCTTCGGGCCCTGGATATTCGGAGAGGAGGGCGTGGGTGTGCAAAGCCAAACGCAGCAGGATGATTTTGACCGCGGCTATTATGACAGGATCGTGGCACAGTTTGAGGCCACTCACGGCGCACTGACGGAGGCGGCCAAGGGTATGATCGAAAGGGCGGCCAGACTGGAACTGCTGGCGGCCAAGGCATCGGGCGATCTGGATGCTAAGGGGCTGAAGGAGACGGTGCGGAACGGCCGGCAGGCATTTTTGCGGGAGAACAAGAGCCTGGGGCAGTACCTCAAGATTATCGGCCAGCAGACAAGCCTTCTGCAGGCGCTGAAGCTCTTACCCGGCCGGCGGTCCGGATCCTCATCGGGCGACGATGACGATGAGGATGAAGAGGGCGGTGACGGCAAGAGTGAGCTTGACGATTATTAGGCCGAAGGACAACGCCCTGTCCGGACTGGATCCCCGGATCATCGGGTATGCGGAGGATGTACTTTCCGGAAATCTTACCGCTTGTAATAAAGTCAACCTTGCGTGTGAGCGGTTCATCAATGACTTGTCCAGAATGGGCAGCCCGGACTTCCCCTGGGTGCTGGATGCGGAAGAGGCCAGCAAGCCGATCCGCTTCATTGAGAAGTTCATCAAGCCCTCCGATGGGCGGGACGCGATGGAGCTTATGCCCTGGCAGTGCTTTTGCGAGGGCAATATCTATGGGTGGATCGATCCGGAAACGCGGCTGCGCAAGCACCGTATAGCGCTGATCGTGGTGGGCAGCGGAAACGGAAAGACTGGCCTGGTGGCCGGCAATGCCATTTACGGCGTCAGCCAGGAGCCCGTGCAGGGCAAGGATGTTGGCATCCTGGCCAACAGCAAGGACCAAAGCGGCATCATGTATGAGGACTGCCTTGCAACGGTCAACGCCAGCGGCGCGCTGGAACGAAACTTGAAGGCATTGCGAAGGGCAATCATCCACGAAAAAACGCGGAACAAGATCAAAAACTTTTCCAGCGATTTTACAAAGATGGACGGTTTGCGATTGTTCCTTATGATCCTGGAGGAGATGCATCAGTACAAAAACTATAAGGCTATCCGCCAGGTGCGCCGGAACCTGCGCAAATACAACAATCCTCTTGAGATCGGTATCACCACCATGGGCAACGTGCTAGACGGGGTGCTGGTGAAGGAATATCGGCTATCTGATGAGATGCTTAAAGGCATCGGGAATCCCGAACGGAATGCCCGCCGCTTCGCTTACATCGCGGAGATGGATGAAGGCGATGACGCAAGTGATAGCAGTTTGTGGATCAAAGCCAATCCCAGCTTGGGGGTGCTGCTGGACCTGAAGGATCTGCAGGAAGCATATAGGGATGCCCAGGATGTGCCGGAGTTGCTCAGTGACTTCCTCAATAAAACGCTGAACATCTTTACAAAAGTAGATGAGGCCAGCTACCTGGACCACAAGACTGTACAGCGCAATAACAAGACTATAAACCTGGAGCAGGTTCGGGGCCGGGAGGCATACGGCGGGTTTGATATGGCCACTTCATACGACCACTGTTCAGCGGCGCTGGAGATCCCGCTGGATGGCATTGAGGGCTATGAGGGCAAGGTGTTTATGATCAAGCACACTTGGGTGCCACGCGTGGTGGCAGAACGGGACGCCGAAATGCTTGACTATTATGGACTGGCCATGCAGGGATATCTCACCATCATCGACGGGGCCTATGTCAAGCAGGAATATATCATCGAATGGTTTGAAAAATGGTCAGAGGTCTTTGATATTCGGGCTATCGGTTACGATCCGGCCAACGCCACATTGTTGGTGAGAGCTCTGACCAGCTGGCGCGGGCAATACGATGATGGGCGGCCAAGGCCTGTGTTCACATGTGACCCGGTGCGGCAGGGGGCATTGACGCTGAATGCGCCCATGAAAAACCTGGCGGAGATGTTCACCGATGGCAATATAGTGCATAACAATGATCCGCTTTTTGTTTGGTACCTGAACAATGTCAAGCTGCGCCAGGACTACAAGGACAAGGAGAAAGAAAACTGGGTACCGGTGAAGCTTGGAAAGAGCCGCAAGATTGACGGATTCATGGCTTTCCTGGACGCTCACACAACGTTAATGCGGTTATGTCCCCTGCCTGGGGTGGAGCTGCCTGAACCCGAGGTGGAGTTTTACAGGTTGGCATAAGGAGGACGGCACAATGTTGCCATGCAAGACTGCGGAGATCCTGGAGGATGCTGTGGACTACCTGGTGGAGCTTTCGGCAGACAATCGGATGCCGGAGGAGTTGGCCCAGGAGATCACCAGGAAGGCAGACGGCTTCCTGGAACGGATCCAGGAAGCGGGGGTGCCTTATCATGATTGACGGGAGGGACAAGCATGTGGCCATTTGCAAAGAGGGGACGTGACGCGCCCAGGCAAAGCAATCAGGGATATGTCCATCCACTGTACATCTGGATGAGCCAGGGGAACATCAGCCTGGAAGGCAGCGAAGCGATCTTCGCGGCGGTGACAAGGATCAGCAATACTCTGGCATCCATGCCCTTCCGGCTGTACAAGGGCTTTGATGAACAGAAGGATCATCCCCTGTCGCGGCTGCTATCCTACCAGCCCAGGCCCGGCATGACACCCTTCACCTTCATGCAAACCATGGAAACCTGCAGAAATACAGCAGGGAACTGTTATGCATTCAAGGTACCTTCCCCTGTCACCGGGCTGACGGTGGCACTGGATATCCTGGATCCCAACAAGGTAACGCCATACCGCGACCGGGAAAGCGGGGAGACCTGGTACCAGCTTAGGCCGGACAGCGGCGGGGAGATGTGGGTGCATAACCGGGAGATGATTCATTGCCGGCACGTTTGCACCAACGGCCTGGAGGGGATAAGCCCCATCAAAGTTCTGACCGGTTCGCTGGACTATGACCGGGAGATGAAAGAGTTTTCGCTTTTCCAGGTGAAGGGCGTAAACAGCAGCGTGGTTCTGGAGTTCCCGACAAGTATCAGCAAGGAAAAGAAAAAGGAAATCATTGACGGTTTCCTGACCAACTACAAAGCATCGGCCGGCAGCCTGGTTGTACTGGACAGCGGCATCAACCATTCCGTCATCAACAAAAGCCCGGTGGACAGCAAGGTGCTGGAAGTGGAAATGGTCACAAGAAACCGGGTGGCCAGCGTGTACAACATGCCGCCTCACATGCTGGGCGCGGCGCAAAATGTGAGCTACCAAAGCCAGGAGCAGCAGATGTTGGAATTCCTGCAGCTGACCATGGTGGCGATCGTGACCATGTACGAGGCGGAATTCGATCAGAAGCTGCTGACCTGGAAGGATATCCGGGATGGATACCACTGGCGGGCAGACATTGAAGCTGTGCTGAAGGCGGATATCCAGAGCCAGGCCAAGCGAAACAGCTTGGCCGTGCGCGGCGGTTGGCTGCTTGTCAATGAGATTCGGGCCAAGGATCACAAAAAGCCGGTACCCTACGGGGATACGCCCATGGCCAGCCGGGACATGGCGCCGCTGCAGTACCTGATAGAACACCCTGAGAAAGGGGCAACGGGAGGGGGGAGACAATGAGACCAACAAATTTCTGGCGGTTTGCCAATATGGAGGCGGGAGCCAAAGACAAGCCTGCCTTGTACATTGAGGGCTATATCTATCCGGAATCTCCCTGGTGGCTGGAGGATGGCACCTTGTGTGCACCGGAGAGCTTCCGCAGGCAGCTAGCGGATTTGCAGGGTGAAGATATCGATATCTGGGTGAATTCAAGGGGCGGTGATGCCGCTGCAGGCGCTGCCATCTTTACCTATCTGCGGGACCGTAAAGGTACCAACACTTTCAAGGTTCCGGCATTGGCTGCCAGCGCGGCCACGCTGCCGTTGATGGCTCCTGGAAAGGTGTGCGTTAGCCCGGCAAGCCTTTTGATGATCCACAATCCGTTGGTATCCGTGACTGGGGACCATGCGGAGCTAGCCCGGGCACAGGATTACTTGGCTAAGCTGAAAGACACCGTCATCGCTGCCTACATGGAGAAATCAGGCAAAACCCGCGAGGAAATCAGTGCGGAAATGGACAAGGAAAGCTGGTATACGGCGCAGCAGGCCATTGACGCGAAGTATGCCGATGAGATCATGGCGATCAAGCAGGATGGCCAGGCAGCGGAGATGTGCTATACCAGGAGCAGCATCATGCAGGCCACCATGGACGCCACCCGCGGGATGATGCAGGCCAGGTTTCAGGGTTCGGAAAGGGAAGAGCGG
The DNA here is from genome assembly GCA_023415715.1 of Bacillota bacterium. Lineage (GTDB taxonomy): Bacteria > Bacillota > Clostridia > Christensenellales > Aristaeellaceae > JAEWAH01. The sequence goes on along the minus strand of JAEZJP010000215.1, from coordinate 44,305 downwards.
GAAGCCATCCTGCGTTATGCGCAAGGACTGTAAACAGAACAACACCCGCAAGTAACAAAACACGAGGGAGGATAATCAGGTATGAATCACGTGAAGACTTGGAGACAGATGGGTTTTCGGGTTTTGATGGACGCAACGCTGTACCAACTCAAAGAGCATATGGCCACATTGTCAACCGAACTGGTAACTCTGAAAGCCTCACTTATCACCATGGCGGCCGATCCCACTGCCAAGATGGAAGCCATCCGCGAGAAAAAGGCCAAGGCTACCGAATTGGAAGAGCGCTACGGTCTTTTGAAGACCCAGCATGATGCCATGGAGGCAGAAGAACGGGCGAAACTTGGTGCGTCCATGAAGCAAGCACAGCCCGGCGGCAAAATGAGCAAGAAGGAAGCCGCAGGCCGTTTCTATCAGGCTGCACTGACTGGCGGTGATGTTCGCAAACTGGGCGAAATGGTATATGAGCAGTTGGGTGCTATCCCCGCCAACAATGCCGATCAAGGCTCCGGCTCCAATCTGTTGCCCACCAACATGAGCAACGACCTGATCATGGAGCCGACGGTGGTCAACCCCCTGCGGCCTTTCATGACCGTTACCCAGATCACCGGCCTGGAGCTGCCCAAGCTTGGATTTTCCGTTGCTGACGATGCCTTTGCCGCCAAGGATGGCGAGACCGCCAAGGAAATGGAGCTTGACGCCAGCGGAAAGATTACCTTCGGACGCAACAAGATGATGCTGAAAGCCGAGGTTGCTGAAACGATCTTGCGCAGCACGCCCATCAACGTGGAAGGCGCTGTGAACGGCGGCCTGCAGAGCGCCCAGGCGGCGAAGGAACTTAAGGTTATCTTCGCCACCGCCCCCTCCGCTGCCGAAAAGCATATGAGCCTCTATGCCAAGACTGATGATGTCTATGACATCAAGGCTGTGGAAGGCGAAACGATGCTGGACGCCATTATCAACGCTTTCGGCGACCTGGAGGATGCATACCAGGATAACGCCCGCTGCGTGATGCGCCGGCAGGATTACTTCGCCATGATCCGTACTCTTTCCAACAACAGCGAATCGCTGTATGGAAAAAAGCCGGAAGAAGTTATCGGCTTCCCGGTGACTTTCTGCGCGAAGGCTACTGTGCCGGTAGTCGGTGACATCCGGTTCCTTCACGAGAACTTCGACATGGCCCCGATGTACGATACTGACAAAAACGTGGATACAGGAAACCGCCTCTTTGTTCTGACCCATTTGTATGACATCTACCCCCGGCTGAAGAGCGCCTTCAGGTTGGCCGTGGTGACCCCTGTAGTTCCGGGTTGATCTTAATACAAATGATGTGCCGGCGGTTAATCCCGCCGGCATGCTTTGGGGGAATGTGACATGAAGAAATGAGGAGGGGATCACCGTGGCGGTATCACTGAGTGGGATGAAGGAGTACGGATATGCCACGGATGGAACCTGGCAGGAAAGCGTAGCCAAGCTATGTTTGGATGCTGCTAAGCAATACATTAAAAATGCCGGCGTTCCTGATCCGGCAGATGGTGAGACCAACAGTCTTTACGAACTGGGTGTGTACATGCTGGCCATGGACTGGTACGACAACCGCGAAACGCAAGTTATAGGCACAGTCAAGGAGACGCTGGCGCATGGGCTGAACAGCATCATCCTACAGTTGAGGTAGGGGCCGGGATTACTCCTTTCGCCGCCTGCAGGCGGCACCTCCCTCGAGAGGGAGGCATTAGGGGGGACAGGAGCGTGAACGCCTATGCGCGGAACGGGCGAGATGAACCACTGGATCGTACTGCAGGTGCGGGAAGTGCAGGAAACGAACGGCAGTTCAAAAAATGACTGGAGCAACCTGTTTGAGCCAACGGAAGATTCTCCGGACGGCGGCTGCTGGGCCGCCCGCCGTGACATGGGCAACCGGGAGTTCAGCCAGGCGGCCGCCAATCAAAGCGAGCTGACGGTAGCATTCACCATCCGAACACCCATCGGAAAAACGCTGGACAGCGGCCTTAGGGTGACGGAAGGCCGCCAAACGTATGAGGCGGTTGGCGTGCCCATCCGTGATAAGCCCAGGCGCGGATTCACGGAGATCCGGGCGGTGATGCGCGGGATGGAGGGATACGGTTATGCCGGATAACCATGAGCTGGATATGTGGGACGTGAACAAATGGCTGAAGGATACCCTGTCCGGCCTGGCCTTGCCGCTGAGCGAGGAACCCATGCTGCAAAAGGCTGACGGGAGCGATTACATCACCTGGCAGCAGACATCCAAAACAAATAACTTTGCCAGCGGGCGCATCGTGCGCCAAAGCGCCAGGGTTACGCTGATGCTGTGGGCCCTGGAGGGCAGCAGCTGGCAGCTGACGCAGCAATCCATCATTAACCTGCTGACCGCCGCCGGCGCGGCTTCCGCAAAGCCTGGGCCTGAGGCCTGGCTGCCGGACCTTGGCCGCCGGCAAGTGTATGTATACGTGCTGCTGAGAAGGCAGGTGTAGGCATGGCCAGGGGAAAGGTGTTTGACGGAGCCAAGGAACTGCTGAAGGAACTGGAGTTTTATGTGCGGGCCATCACGAACGAAGAGCTGACCGGCATCCTGGATGAAGGCTCTGAAGGAATGGTTTACGCCATGACCGCAAACATCGACGGGCACGACCGTAGCGGACAGCTGCGGAAATCCATCGGGTACAGGTTCTTGCGGGAGGGCTTGCTGGGGGCGGACGTTCTGGGCGTGGATTTTGGCTGGCGAAAACTGGTGCGGCCATCCAAGGGCGCCAAGAAAGTGTATACCAGCACCTACGGGCCGATCCTGGAGAACTCACACAAAAGATCGCTGCCCCACATGCATGTGGCTTTTGACGCCGCCGGCGAGTATGTGGCGGAGCACATGGCCAAGAGTGCCAGGGAGATCATGGACAAAGCGGGAGATCCATTCTAGCCAAGTACGAAGGAGGGTTACATATGGCTGGTACCATTGTTATCCGGAAGCCGGAATACATACTTACCATCCGCGATCTGCTGATTGCATTCATCGAAAGCAATAATGCGGATCTGACGCCCGTATGGGAAAAGGACGGCGCGAACAACAAGATCACGCAGATGCCCATTGTAAAAAAGCTGGGTGTTGCGCCGGATGTGGGCAGCAGCAAAATCTTTGCCAGCGGGCTGACCTACGATATCACAAAGAACACCAGGGGCGCCCAGTTGACCACCGATGTGGTGGCGCTGCCCAGGGATATCGAGGACAAGGCGCTTGGCACGACCATTATCAGCGGCTCCATGGCCTACAGCAAAAACAATGACAAGGGAAAAGAGTTTGCCGTAGGCTACTATATGGAGGAAAGCAGCGGCGGCCTGGTATTTTTCTTCCATCCGCGCTGCCAAATGATCGTGGGTCAGTCGGAATATAACACGGCCAATGACAGCGATCCGGATCCGCAGGTGAGCAAGGCAATCGAAGTGCTGCCCACCCATGAAGGCGTATGGCGTGTGCGCTATGCCACGGCGGATGCAGCCGTCGGCAAGGTGCCTTTGACGCTGGCACAGTTCTTTGGCGCGCTGCCTTACACCATCGCGGAGATCGAGGCGCTGGTGGCGACCGAAGCGGCCGCAGGAGGTTGATGAGCTATGGACCACGTACTGAATATGCTGGAACCCAGCCATGTGACCATTGGCGGCAAAACTATCCCGCTGCTGTTTAACATGAGGGCAGCGGCCAGTATGGAGATGGAACTGGATACACCCTATCCTGAGATCATTGCGGAAATCGTAGGCGGAGAAAGCGGGGATGGGGAAAAGCTCAAGCCCATCCCCTGGAGCCGCCAGGCGGTGATCATAGCCTGCATGATACGGGCGGGCGGCATGGAGATTACCGCGGACCAACTGATGGATTGCATTCATATGAATGAAGCCCAGACGCTGGCTAACGCCGCCATTGCGGAAATGATACGCAAGCAGCCCAAGGGGAAGGAATCAAAAAACGGGTAAACGGCGCTGAGAAGGATGACGGCATCTATGATTGGCAGTTTGCCATCTTTGCCGCCAGGAAGTTTCTGAACTGGAGCATGCAAGAGTTTTGGCAATCATCCCCCGCCTTTTTCCACGCGCAACTCCGGGAGAACCTGAAGTATCAGCGCCGCTCCGCCAAAGGGAAAAAAGGGCAGCCGGAAAAAGCGCCGATTGAGGTGCGATACTATGACGAGCTGCCAAAGGGAGCATGGTAACGAAATGAGGCTGCACATATTGTGCAGCCTTCTTATGTTGGCTAGAATTATTGATCAGGTTACTGAACTAAATAAGTAATACCATAATATAAAGTGTCAATTAGCAAGCATAAATATACGTGATCCGATTTGCTCGGTAACAATATGTGTTCTAATTCCAGAATTAATTAGCATGTCCAGAACTATACTATACAAACTTAAACGTATTATCAAGTATACCCTCTGTGTAAAATGCACCTTGTCCAATGGCATGAAACGTGCGTGTGAGAAGCATAAAAGACTCCCTCTTTCATATTGCTATCGTATTTACTTCAGTAAGTATGGTAAAGCATTCGTGAGCGTCATGTAATGCCTATTTCCGTTTAATTATCATTTGTGCTAAACCGCCAATTATTGTCGTTATCACAGTTAATGGTATTAAGTACGCATTAGTTCTATACCATCCTTGAAAGCTCGGGAAAAGGTCTAAGCCAGAAATGCTTGCTTCGTTTACCTTCCCAGAAATTTGAATATGGTTTGTATTATTATTTCTTATCTCTATGCTCGCATTTAACAATGATCTGCTGCTATCAAATTGAATTACCTGATTATTTACTTTATAGCTAGTTGCATTAGGAGTATAGGAGAAATCCAAGTTGCCTTTACACTTCACTTTTGCTTTACTTATATCATTCATTTCAATATTAGCAGCGATTGGGTCAAAATTCATTTTGAGTAATCCTCTTGACTTGATATTCATACTTAATCGTCCTTGTTCGGGAATAAGCATGATTTGCGAATCGGATGACTTTATTTGATCATCAATAGAAACATCAACATTTCCAGCTCGTGATAATATGATTATAGGAGAAGAAACAAGATGATCCGCTGAAATATTAATTGCTTCAAGTGCTATATGAAGATCATTGAAAATAATGTCATCATCCGTACCTAAAGTTATTCTATCTGATCTTTTGTAAGTGAATATAGAAATCCCGAAATCATCTCTCGACTGTATGAATATCTCAAGTTTTTGAGGTTCAGAACCCGGGCTAACCAGTAGCTTTAGTTTTTTATTAATATCGTACGTTTGATCGTCTGTAATACACCCGCCATTAGCTATAAAACTAATTTCTGTATCACTGTTTACTGTTAATGTATACTGAGTAACAACATATTCAGAATCAATTAAGTCTGTGACAAATGAAAATTCATTGCTTGCTTCGTCTGATGATATATCAATGAAAGCGTCTCTAGGCATTAATATGAACGCAATCCACAGGATGCCAATTGTTAATATCATCATTCTAATAAATCCATAAACAAATGATTTTTTTATAAAATACATCATGTGACTATATTTGTGCACAAACCTTCGTCCAAGCAACCATATTCGTAGATTTATCATCAAATTCACCTTCTTGCAATCATTATAGTATAAATTTATTAAATTTACAAATATTGTAGAAAATTGCAGATTGACCATATTAACTAAATCATAAAAAAGAAACAACCACAGAATACTAAGATACCTTCATAATAAACATCATCTTGTGTATATAAAATTGTCGCGCCATGTCACCGCTTGTCATCTTGATGTCATCCCCCCATCCCTTGCTATGGTTGCGAAGGGGAGGCGGTGTTCATGGCGGAAAGCGGCGCGTTGAAGGTTGCGGGCCTGCGGCTTGTGGTAGAGGGTGCGAGCCAGTTCCAGGCTGAGATCCAGGCGAACAACCAGGTCATCCGGCTCAGCCAGGTGGAGATTGAAAAGTTATCCGCGATTTACGGCAAGAACGATACGAGCGCGGAGAAGCTGGCCAAGAAGCAGGCGGAACTGAACAAGCAGATCGAAGCCCAGACGAAAAAAATACAGACACTGAAAAACGCCCGGGACGCGTATGCACAGAAGGAAAACGCGTCCAAGACTTCGCTGGACAGGCTTACCCTGGCCATCAGCAAGGAAGAGCTGGCGCAGATCCAGCTTCAGACACAGTTAAAGCAGACCACTGATGAAATGGCGGCGCAGGAAGCCGCTGCCGCTGCTGCCGCCGCTGCCCAGGCGCAAGCGGAACAGGCTGCGGCCGATCAGGCAGCCGCGCAGGAGAGCGCCGCAGCCGCTACGGAGCAGGCCACCGCCGCCGCGGAGGACCAGCACAGTGTTTTGGAGAGGCTGCGGGACGGCCTTCGGCAGGCGGCTAAGGATGCGGATGCTTTTGGCGACAAGGCAATCAAGGTTGGCGAAAAATGGAGCCAGGCCGGCGGTAAGATCACCAGGAATGTGACGCTTCCCATTGCAGCCGGGCTGACGTTTGCCGCCAAAGAGGCCATTGATTTTGAGAACGCCTTTGCGGACGTTGAAAAAACGGTCAACGCAACGGATGAACAGCTTTCCAGTCTGCGGGAGGATGTGCTTGGCTTAAGCAAGGTGCTGCCGCAGACCAAAGAGGAAATTGCCGCGGTCGCGGCGCTGGGCGGCCAGTTCAAGGTGCCGGTGGATAACCTGGATGACTTTGCAAAGGTCATGCTGAACATGGGCGTGGCCACATCCATGGGAGCGACAAACGCCGCGGAGGGCATGTCGCAGTTTGCAAACATTGTGCAGATGAACCAGGGCGACTATGAGCGCCTGGGCAGCACCATCGTAGACCTTGGCAACAACATGGCCACCCAGGAAGGCCCGATACTTGAAATGGGCCTGCGCCTGGCCGCTGCCGGCAAGCAGGCGGGAATGACTGAAGCCAACATCATGGGCATCAGCGCCGCGCTGGCCAGCGTGGGCATAGAAGCGGAAGCCGGCGGAAGCGCCATGAGCAAGGTAATCCTGGATATGGATATGGCGGCGGCCAAGGGCGGGAAGCAGTTGGCCGCGTTCGCCAAGATATCCGGAATGTCTGCCAAGGATTTCAAGGCGCAATGGGATAAGGATGCAGCCGAGGCAATGACAAGCTTTATCCAGGGTCTTCAGCGCATTGACCAGAGCGGCGGAAACGTTGCCCTGACGCTGGAGAGCCTTGGCTATACGGAGGTACGCACCAGGGACGCGCTGCTGCGTGCCGTGGGCGCTGGGGACCTCTTTTCTGGGGCAATCAGCAGGGCAAACAACGCATGGGAGAAAAACAACGCCTTGGCCACGGAAGCGGCAAAGAAAAATTCCACGTTTGCCAACCGGCTCAAGACACTCTCCAATAACGCGGGACTTACAGCGCAGCAGTTCGGCGAGAGTTTGATGCCGGCGCTGGAAGGCGGGATGACGTACCTATCCGGACTGGTGGGTAAGTTTGGTGAGCTGGATGAAAGCCAGCGCGCCACGGTCCTTACCACCGTGGGCCTTGCGGCAGCGGTGGGGCCTGCTGTGAAGGGCATAGGCCTCCTGACGCAGGGCGCCGGATATCTTAGCAAGGCTTTCAGCTTTTTGGCTGGGCCACAGGGATGGATCGGGCTGGCTGTTGTGGGCCTGGCCGGGCTGGCAATCGCCATTGCAAGCATAAAAACCCAGGCGCAGATTATGGATGAATCCCTAAAGGGCGTTAAGCTGTCGGTTGATGACACAGGCAAGCAGGAAATCACCGACGCCATCAATGAGGGGATTGATGCGGCAAACAAGGTACACAACATCACAGTGGACATTAACGCTGATACGGAAGCGCTGGAAGAAAAGCTAAACGGAATATTTGAGGATGACAAGTTCACCAAAAAAGAATTCAACGCTGCCACCAAATACGTGAAGGAACTGGTGAATCCGGACATCGATGAGGCCACCAAGGCCCTGGATGAAAAGGTGACAGCCTTTAAGGCTACGCTTGACGGGGCGGTGAACGCCCAGGGGCAGCCGTTGTCGGAAGCCGAAAAGACAAAGCTGATCGATGATGTAACGGCAAAGACTGACGGTCTGATCGCCGATCTGCAGACAGCTCAGGATGATTACAATGCTTTGCTTACGCAAATTTACAAAGAAAAGCGGACGCCAACTGAAGCCGAGCTTGCCAAGCTGGATGAATACCTAAAGAAAATTGGTGACATTCGGGCCGAGCTGAAGGCTGCCCAGGATGAAGCGATCCAGCGGGCACAGGCTAACTACAATCTGACGGTTTCCGGAAACGGTAATGAGCAAAGCACCTATGCCGCTATCGGGTATGTTCAGGGTAATCAGCAGGCGGCTGTCCAGGATGCAGCCAAGATCCGGGACGATGCCCTTGCCGCATCTCAAAGCCTGGAGAATGAGCAGGCAGCGCTGGAGGCGTCGCAGTCTGCATGGGATACCTATTATGCTTCTGTAGCTGCCGCCAACACGGAGGCACAAGCAGGGTATCAGGCCATACTGGACGGAGTTGCGCAAATGGCCGGCGCAGAGACAACACTGGCCACCATCAACCAGGATTATGACACGCTTGTCAAGTCAATGCAGCTGGTCAATGACCTATGGTATTCAAGGACCGGCCCAAATGGTGTTACTGGCGAATTCAATCCTGATTGGAAAGCCCAGATGCAAGAGATTTTCGGGGCTGGCGGCCTTGGCAAGTATTTATCTGAGGATGACAAGATCAAGGTATCCGATATCCTGGCAGATCCGCTTGCTAACAGCACAGACTTTACCGACCTGCAGAACCTGGCCCAACAGTATATTGCGCAGATTACCGAAGCGATGACGGCCAACATGGAAGACCCGGCCTTGAACCCGCTGAATACAGCAATCAAAAAACTGCTGGAATCCGGGGCGCTGGAGGGAATAGACCCGACCACGCTGGACGGCGCCATGGAAGGGCTGTTCAAGATGTATGACGCCAAGGCGAGGGGCGCGCAGCTGGGCAACGATATCGTGGACGGGGTACCTGTCGGAATCGGCGAGGGCGCCGCAGCGCTGCCCACGGACAGTTTTGATGCTCTGAAGAACGCGGTGCTGACAAACTTGCAAACGGCCTTTGACAGTCATTCCCCGGCCAGGGTAGTGATACCGCTGGGCCGGAATATACCCGCCGGCGTTGCGGTGGGCATTGAGCAGAATGCGGGCATTGTGCAGAGTGCGGCGGCAAAGCTGACGGTCAGCACCATGGCGGGGCTTGCGGGCCTTCCGGGCGTGGGGCTTGCCGCCGGTCAGGGGATGATGGCGCAGCTGCTGCAGAGCCTGCGCAATGGCAGATCATCTGTACTGGCTGAAGCCAGGAGCATTGCGGCAGCTATCCGGCAGATGCTCAGCGATGCATGGGCTTATAGACCTTCCGGCGGCAACTTTGATTACAGCCTGGGTAACGGTGAGACCTATACGGCTGAAGAGGTCGACGCAAAGAGCGGCGTAGAGAGCAGCCCCCGGGCATCCAACACCTCAACAGTGCAGTATGTGGACAACCGCCCGCCGATGGTCATACAAACGGCGTACATCGGCAAGGAGAGCGACGCCTATGCGCTGGCCGCGGCGGCTGACAGCCTGCGCCGCCGGCAGATGGCAGGCGTCGGGGCGGTGACGGTTCCGGTTTAAATTCCGCGACGTTGCGGAATTACTCCTTTCGCCGCCTGCGGGCGGCACCTCCCTTAGGAGGAAACGAGCGAAACGAGCGGCGGGAGCAAGCCCCCGCCCTACGGATGCGGGGGTTAGCGACAGCAGCGACGATTGAGCCGTCGGGATGGCTTTTGGAGGAAGCGGGCGAACACAGTTCGCCCCTACGTTTTGAGGGAGAGACGAAAGATGACAAGCTTTGATTTGAGCTTCAACGGCGTACTGGCCAGCAGCCTGGGCGTTATTGTCAATATTCAGCCTGACAGGATGCGGGCGAAGGAGCGGATGGAATCAATCACCATTCCAGGCCGCCCTGGCGCGTTGCATCAAACGGAGGGTGAGGATGTTTTTGACGTCATCATCCTTAATCCTCAATGCACTTTGATGAATCCCGCAAAGCTCGACGCGGTATGCGCCTGGCTGCGCGGATCCGGCAAGCTGATCTTTGGGGATGACCCGAATTACTGCTATGAAGCCACAGTCATCAATCAGATCCCCCTGGCGCGCGTGCTGGAAGGCGCAGATCCACGGTCTTTTGCTCCTACGTTTGAATGCCAGCCGTTCCGCTACCTGACCTTGCCGGCGGCGGATATCATCAAGACATCCAGCGGGCAGACACTGAACAATCCCGGCACGGTAGCATCAGTACCCGTCATCAAGGTGGAAGGCACAGGAGATGTCACGCTGACGGTTGGCGGGTATATGGTGACGCTGAATGATCTGACTGGCGGGATCATCATCGACGGCGTTATGCGGGACTGCCTGAACCTTACCAGGACGGGATTCCTGAACAACCTGATGGCCGGTGATTTCAGGTATATCAGGATCCCGGCCGGCGCAAGCACCTTATCCTGGACAGGCAATGTCACGCGGGTGACGGTCACCCCTAACTGGAGGTGGCTGTAAATGATATCGCTGCATGCGTATGATGCCCAGGACTGGAGCGGAAACGGTATTTGCGCACTTTTCCCGGAAGTATGCAACGTAAAGGAAATGGCGGCGGGCCTGTATGAGCTGGAGCTGGTCCACCCCATTACCGACGATGGCCGTGCCCTTTCCATCCAGCGTGGGATGCTGATCAAGGCGCCCGTGCCGACCAGGGAAACGCCGCTGATTACCAATTGGCATGACGGCAATGAGGGGCAGCCCGGCCATGTGATATACCGGGTGGAGCCGGTGAGCGGCACAAAAGCATCGCTGCGCACCCATGGGCGTACTGATGCGCCCATCATCGAATGGCTGAAGCCCGGCACAGAGGTCATCTATCAAGGCAAGGGCGGTATGACCAACTGGTCCATTGTCACGGCCCCAAGCGGAAACACCGGGAAAATCTATAATGCCAGCATTGTTTATGTCCGCACGGAGCCTGAGACGCCAGGCACGCCCGGATACAATACGGTGGTGAAGCCCAGGCAGGTCCGCGAGCAGCTTTTCAGGGTGTATGACGTTGATGTCAACACGGAGACGAATAAAGTCAAGGCGCTTGCCCGGCATATCTTTTATGATCAGCTTGGCAATTTTGTGAAGACCTACAACCCCAAGGACGTTCCCCTGCAGGCGGCGCTGAACAGCATGGCTGCCGATTTGATCAACAGCCATGAATTTGGCTACTTCACAAATATCATAAAGAATATCACCGCTGAATGGGCATTGAAAAATGCTGTGCAGGCTGTTTTGGATCCGGATGAAGGCGCGGCGGCCAAGCGGAAGGCCCAGGTGGTGAGGGACAACTTTGATACCTTCCTCTTGCAAAACACGGAGATCGACCGGGGAGTGGTGATTGAGAACGGCAAAAACCTGCTGGGCGTGCAAAGCAGGGTCAATGATGAAAATGTGATCACCCGAATCATGCCCTACGGTACGGACAAAGCCGGGAAGATCCTGCTGCTGCCCGAGGTGTACCTGGACAGCCAGTATATCCTTAATTACCCAAACATCCGCGCTATTCCCCTGCAGGTGCAGGACGCGGTGGAGCGGGACGCTTCCGGAGACAATCCGGGGATGACCAAAGCACAGGCTTATGAAAAGATGCGCCAGGCCGCCCAAGATAAGTTTGATGCCGGCTGCGATCTGCCGGATTTCGATATCCAGGTGGATTTTGTGCATCTTGGGGATACGGTGGAGTATGCGGCGTATAAAGGCTTGCAGCAGGTGTTTCTTTACGATACGGTAACGGTCAAGCATGGCCGCCTGGGAATGCTGTATAAGACCCAGGTAATAGGTATCGACTTTAACGGAGTGTTGGGACGGTACAACGGCGTCACGCTGGGCAATATCAAAAACGGCGCGGAGCTTGGCGGGATCGCCGGCTTTCAGCTGCCGAACGGCGGCATAAGCGGCACGAAGCTTGTGCTCGGATCGGTGGGGAGCGGGCAGCTGCGGGAGCTATCCGTGCTGGCCGCGCACATCGGGCTTGCCCAGATCGTTAACGCACATATCCAGGACGCCACGATCGACAAGGCCAAGATCAAGGATTTCGCGGCCGAGGTGGCTGCCATTGCCGTGGCGAAAATTGGCGAGGCCTGGATCGATGTGGCGTGGATCGGCAAGCTGTCGGCTGAGGTCGTGGACATCGTCACCGCCAATATCGGCACGGTGCTGGCAAACAGTGCTACCATCAATTGGGCGCAGATTGCCAACCTGACCGCTGCCGTGACGGACATCGTGCTGGCCAAGATCCAGACGGCAAATATTGGCTGGGCAAAGATTACGGGCCTGGTGGCAGATACGGCGCTGTTTACGCAGGGCGCATCCGGAAAGCTGTACTGCGCCGATTTTATGGCGACGGACGCGAATATCGAAAGCCTGTCGGCCAACAAGATCGCCGGCGGCATGGCCACTTTTGGCAAGTTGATGCTCAGGGGCCAGGACGGCAAGCTGTATGAGATCAACGTGGGCAGCCTGGGAGAGGTGACGACCACCGAAAAGCAGCTGGAAGGGGATAACATTGGAGACTTGACCCTGACCGACCGCAATCTGGCGGATGGGACGCTGACGGCCCGGACGCTGAACGTTCAGCAGATATTCGGTGATTCGGCGCTTGTGCGGCAGCTGATTGCTCAGAACATTGATGTCGATACCCTATTTGCAAATTTGGGTTTTTTCGCACAACTGAAGACAAGCCTGGTCGAAAGCGATATAGGCGGATTATTGCGGATTATGGGCGATACCGGTGTATCAATATCGGTCAAAGATGCAGTGGCAGCCGCACAGACCGATGCCACCGCTGCGGCCAGCGCTGCGAGTGCCGCTCAGACTACCGCGAATGGCGCTTACCAGCACGTCACCGGCGTCACCATTCAGAACGGTTTGGTGGAGATTATTGGACATATCATTCGTATGATCAGCGCGCAGATCGTTATGTCCGATGATGCTGACGGAGACGCAGCTACGCTGATTGTTGACACAATCGAAAAGGCCATCAAGGCACAAAATGTTCAAGCCAGCAGTCTTTTGCTGAACGGTGATGTTACCGGAGCGCATAACTTATTGACAAAAGTAAATACAACAACACTCAGCGTAACGTCAGGCGGCAGTATCCAGGCTGTTATTGACTCTGTACCCAAGTTTTTAGCGGGAAGCGGAGTTACTATCAACGTACCTGCTGGAACCTACGTCGGGGATGTTAACATTCCACGGTTTTTAGGCGGGAGATTGACTATCAACTTTGCGGCTGGCGTGACTATCATAGGCCGATTTACTGTTGCACATTGCTCGATCGTGTATTTAGTAGGGGATAGCGGATCATATGCAAATATTATACCCACAGCAGACGGGGCATTGGTTACGATCATGCGATCGTATGTATACATGCGGTATTTGCGATTAACAGGCAAAGTACGGACAAGTCCGTCTAATGGCACATTGACAGGCGTGCAGATATACGATGGATCAGTAATGCACTTAAGGGAATCAATACTGGAGCGTATAACAAACCGTTGCATTGATGCGTATGACATGAATCTCATTTATTTGACTAATGTAATCGGCGGGCAGACTGGCGGGGGCTACGCAACAGTTGCGAATTTGGGGTATGGGTTGTATACCTCGTCAGGAAGTATTGCACACCTTGTAGGGAATATACCGACCGGGGAGATCGCGGCTTATCAACAAAATGCCGGTAGCACGATTACTCCGGTCAACGTAACGCCTACTCAATCGTCAGGATCGCCTGCCGCTCCGACAATATACCAAAAATCTTATGTCTATGATAGTGCCAAATATTGCGACTTGCCATCGACCGCAAACATGAATAGTGCATCATCGGTATGGTCCTCTGGTGCGCCGCGGGGCGGCTTGTGGAGCAGTCAGGACATGCGGTACAGCGGCATGTGGCTGCTTAAGTTGAGTGGCGGAAGCGTTCAAAGCATTCTCACCGGGCTAGCCGGAAAGACAATAGAGAGCGCAAACCTGCGTATCCATTGTGATCAGAACTGGGCATCTAACGGCATCGTAACGCATGACCTGTATTACATGCGGGTAAGCACTTTGCCCGTAGGCGGAGATAGCCCTGGCAGTAAGCTGACAGATACCGGAGTCAATGTGGATTTGGTTAACGGCGAGGATACGGTAGTCAATCTTAAAAACTGGCTGCAAAGCATGGTCAACGCGGGGACGGCCTTCTATGGTTTTGGGCTGGGGCTGCCTGGCAGTTACGCAAAAATGAATACAACTTGCACGCTGGAGATTGTGTACTCGTAAAGGAGGTTTGATTATGCCGCTGGCTGTGATTCCGGACCCGGAGAGAGGGACGATAGAAATTCAGGTGGAAGTGACCGGCGTAGAGCCGGACGGGCGGTTTCACATCAAGGGTACAGATGGGTTTGCCATGGGGTGGTGCAGCCCGGAAATGGTGCAACTGTATGAGGATGGGGTTCGGGTAGCTGCATCCGTACCGCCACCGCCGGCACAGATGACGGATGATATGCTGGTAGCGCTTCAAATTCTTCTAGGAGGTGATGGTGGTGGCTAATAATGCAGCAGCCATGGCTCGTGCCATGCGACTGGTATTGATGGGCCAGGCTGAAGCTATGGCTAAGGGAGCGGTGGCCAATGTAGTGATAGATATCGGGCCGCTGATACCTGTATGGGCCGAAGGTGATTACGATATCGGGGATGTCCGCATGCAGGAGGGTGTACCGTGGCGCTGCTGCCAGAAACATAGCAGCAAGAGCAACGCCGGGTGGAAGCCTGGTAATGCAGCCAGCCTTTGGGCGCCGTACCATGCCACCGACGCGGCTCATGCACTTCCATGGGTAAAGCCCACCGGCGCCCATGACGCCTACCAGGTAGGCGAGCATATGATCTGGACGGATGGCAAGGTGTACAGGTGCAATACCGCAGCTGTGGTGCACAGCCCGGCGGAGATCCCGGCGGTGTGGGGGGTGGTTACATGACTGGTCCTATTTCTACTGAGGTGTTTCTGGCAATGTGCCAGGCGATCCAGTCAGACAAGCCCAAATATGGCAAGGGGCATGTTGGGGATGACGGGCTTTGTGACTGCATTGGGTTGATTATTGGAGCGATCCGGCGGGCGGGGGGAAGCTGGCCGGGCACCCATGGCAGCAATTACGCTGCCCGGAACGAAATGCGGGAGCTGGTGGCCATAAGCGGCGTGGCTCAGCTTCATCCTGGCTGGGCCGTGTATAAGCGCTGGAAGCCAGGTGAAGCAAAATATGCCTTGCCGGCGGGCTATAAAACCAGCAGTGACCAGGGCGATTATTACCATGTAGGTGTGGTGATCAGCGTGGCACCGTTGGTGATCATGCACTGTACAAGCTGGACGGCCGGCGGCGACAAGTATAGCGGTATCAAGATTGACAACGCGCTAGGCGCATGGAAGTGGGGTGGCAGGCTGAAAAAGGTGGACTATGAAGGCCTGGAAGGAGGTGAAAAGGCTATGGAAACGCTTTGGGTTGGGAAGGTGACCGGGGGCCGCTTATCCCTGCGTGTCGCAGCCGATAAGGATGCAACCAGGACCGCATGGATCCCGGACGGCACGGAAGTGAAGGTGCTGGACAAGGCAGCGCCTGAAGGATGGGTGTATGTGGAGTATGCCGGAAACCAGGGGTATTGCATGGCGCAGTACCTTCAGAACGTGGAGAGCATTCCGGACGGCTCCGCGGGTTCTGTGACAGTCTCCGTCGACCAGGCTAAGCTGGACAAGCTGCAGCAGACCGTGGCAGCAGCGCAGACAGCCCTTGCAGCGGTAAAGGATGCTGTTGCGGACTTTATGGCCAGCGGCATCAGCATGGGCTAATGCGGATCCGCCTGCTGAAAGGGGTGATAGATGGAGGACAAGCAGGGTATTGCAATGGTTGGAAAGGGCGGCAACTACGAAAGAGCGAGGTATTTTATGAACGTGTGGGAGAAGGTGCTGAAGGTGCTGGCATCTGTCGGCGGGGCGATCGCGGGTTTCTTTGGATCCTGGACTATATTACTTACTTGCCTGGTGATCGTGATGTCGATAGACTACCTGACTGGCTTTCTTGTGGCCTGGCGGGGCTACAGTCCGAAAACAGAGGATGGGAAGCTGAGCAGCAAAGCGGGTTTTGACGGACTGCTGCGTAAGGGATTGATTCTGTTGGTGGTACTGCTGGCCACCGTGGTCGATAGGGTAGTGGGGAATCAAACCGCTATCGCGCAATCGGCTACAGTCTGCTTCTACATTGCCAACGAAAGTTTGAGCATTGCAGAGAATGTAAAGCTGATGGGCATACAGTTGCCGGGCTTCCTGGAGAAGCTGCTGGAAGCGTTGAAAAAAAACAGCGACGAGCCGCCTGATAGCGGAAAGATGGCGTAATACAGGATCATATACAAACCGCCTCTGGGTGACCAGAGGCGGTTTGTATATTTCACGCAGTGCGTTATTTATACGGTTATTGCTCATCCACCTTAAGGTGTGGTAGTAAAATAAAAAATATAAGTGCCAAATAGTTTGCAAAAAAAAACAGCCCCAAAAGCGGCTTTCCATGCTTTCATGTTATAATGGTATGAGATTCAGAAAGGAAGGAGGAAATCAAATGGAAATCATTGCTGCGGTTTTCTTCATAACACTGCTTGTCCTGGCATTCTTTGAAAGGGACAGAATTAGGTTGGTGAAGATTGGTAATGTCGTTGTGATTGAATTTTTTATAGATTTGAGGGAAAAAAGAACCGCAAAGAGAAAGAAAGCCGATGTTGCGACCATCGACCTTCCTTCGGTCTGCCTAAAGGCAGAATCCTCGCGACAGGGTACCAAGAAAGACACTCTGCCAAACTAAATAATAACTCATGGTTGAGCAGATGTCAAATCTCTCATGAAGGAAGCCCTCGGATACAAATCCGGGGGCTTCCTTCATATGCCCTTATGCACGGTGATATATATGAAACGAACAAGCAAGGGTGGTATGAGGCGGCCTGTGTTTAAGGGTTCAGGATGGGAATGCTGTCTTAGCATGCGAGGTTGTCTAAAGACAATCAACAGACTAAGTAATAGCGTAATTATGGTATAACAACAATTGAAAGAGCTTTTTCGTCTTCTCCCGCAGTATTTGTTGCTTTAATTACAAAGTAGAACGTATTAATCTTCACTGGCTGACCCGAAATTTCGCCTGTGGTTGAATCAAGTGCAAGCCCATCAGGTAGGACACCGCTTGATACAATCC
This sequence comes from Bacillota bacterium, assembly GCA_023415715.1. Taxonomy (GTDB): domain Bacteria; phylum Bacillota; class Clostridia; order Christensenellales; family Aristaeellaceae; genus JAEWAH01. Next base: position 26,972 of record JAEZJP010000215.1, on the reverse strand, counting down.
AAGTGATAGGTGAGTTGCCTGTAGCTGCAAGGGTTTGACTGTACGAAGTGTTTATCTTGCCTTGCGATAATGAAACAGTTGCGATGTTGGGCTGCGTTTGCTGTGTTGTTTGTGGCGATGGTATGAGCGAAACACAAACCAATACGATGGCAAGAAATATAATTAACCCGATGAACCACCCGTGCAATTTTCTTTTTTCGTTTTTTACTGCCGGATAAATAAACAGATATATTAAAGCAAATAGTGTACAGACTGCTATAAGGTAACTAATATTAACCAACAAAACATTCCTTAAGTCGATTCCATCGGCAGCAAGAATTTTAGCGTTTGTCAGTACAAATGCAAGTATTGTTAAGATGATAGAGAAAACAGTAAGTTGTAAAGCTTGTGTAGATTTCATGTCCTGCTCTAGAGATGCCGCTGTTTGCTCCGCTTTAGAGGCGGTTTGGACCGCCTTAGTAGCAGTTTGTGCCGCTTTAGAAGCAGTTTGTGCCGCCTTAGAGGCTGTTTCTTCCGCCTTTTGTGCCATGTTAAGGATTTGTTCGGATTCATTAAGTGCTCTAACAGATGCGTCAAGTATAACCGTGTTGATTGGCACGGAAGAACTATCGTAGAGATAATCAAGGGTATCTCCAATTTGATACAAAGTATTCTGATAATCAATCTCAGCTTTGGTAAGCGGAGATGAGTCAAATTGCGTTATTCCGTCAAGCAAGCTTTCTAGCTCATCTGTTGCCATTGTATATATTTCGTAGAAAGTTTTGATAGAAGCAGCATCAGATATACTAGTCGAAAGTTTCTCCAGCTCAGTTACCTTTGCCTGGATAGAATCGACGTTATTTTCGATATCAATACTGCTCAGCGTACCCATACCATCATCCTTAGTTAATCATTATTCTTTCGTGCAACTATCATTTGCCTTCTGGTTTTGATGCGTCGGGAGCCTGAAACGCTATTGATTAATATCATCTGTTGTCTTCCTGTTAGAGGGCTGTGACTGTTTCTTTTAGCAATTAATTCTTTCATACGCATCCTTTTTGCAGTCTTATATAAAGGTGTTTCCATGAGCGCAAGTTTTGCTGACATAAGTCTTTTCTCCTTCACGGGTATGCCCCCCAATAATATTATCCTGCTTCATATTATTGGATTTGGCAATGCAAACATTCTTACAATATTTGATCTTTATGATTATTTGCCAATCGAACCATATTTACTATTCGACGAATATTTTGTGATTTCCTGTGCGTGCCCTTTATGTTTTATGAAAACATAATATCCCTATGCTCTGGTCGATTCCTTGATGCTCTTGAGACATTTACTGATACAGTGTCATGTATTCGACATCCATATACGGGACGGTCAATTCAACATCTTGAACGGTTGTATAGGTATAGCTGCCCAGCATGGTACCTTTTACAACAACTCGGTCACCCTTTAGAAGCCTAGAGACACCAGTATTTTCGAAAACACCGTCCCAAGTCCAATCCTTGAATCCATCAATTCGTAAATACATGATATTATTAGAATTGCTGCCAATATAGATAATCGCTTCAATATCTGAAGAGTTAGCAATATCGATCTGTTGTATCACCCTGCCACTGAACTTTGCATACTGGCCTTTATACTGATTAGGATTTCTTGCGACATTTTTATAGTTCAGCTGCTTGTAATTAGGGGTAGGAACAGGTGTTGGTTTAGGTGTTTTTGTTGGCTTGGGAGTTGGCTTGGGGGAGGGCGTTGGCTTATGAGCTATTAACCCATTAGCCAGCCGTTGCTGTTCCTGGATCGAGGCAACGCCATCTTGCTTTTGATTGTTGGCTTTTTCCATGGCTTTCATGGCCTGTTGGGTATTGCTATCAAACGATCCGGTGGGCTGACTGGTTAGATACCCAAGGTCATGCAGGTATGTCTGTAAACGGGTGACATCCTGCCCCTTGTCTCCCTTTTTTAGTTCGATAAAGGGGTAAATGCCACGTTGGTTCATCTCTTCAATAACAGCTTCGGACAAGGCCAGTATATCTTTATCTGACAAATCATTCAGAATGGATTTATCATGAAAATTCATTAATGGGTTTGGGGTGGCAGCCGGCTTCATACTTGGAGCGATCGTTGTTTCACTGGCTGCCATAGCATAGGGACAGCAAATACCGATGATTAAAACCACCATTATTAAGTTTCTGAAGGCCTTTTTCATACGCTCTCTCCTTTGTTTTCTGAAACACTAAACAACGGGGCCATAGCATGGCTGGCATCAAAGAATGCGGCACAGTTGGCAGTTGGATGCATCAACAGATTGGGAAATTCCAACCATTACCTTTAGCAAAATAATACCATTAAAAGTAAAACATGTAAATGCCTTGACAAAGGGATGACTTGAATTATCCCAGATAAACATTTTCATTGTGCCAAGCCAGGAGCTCGGGCGAAGGAGACTGTAGCATATTGTCCGGCGTGATCAGCAGCTTGGAACCGTGATATTTGTAGTAGTCTTTGCCGTTGCCGTAGTCTTCGTGCAGGCGGTGGCTGACTTCCAGAATGAGATCCTTTGTAATGGTCAGGTATCCGTCATCAAAGAGGGTATGGAGATCGGAGCGCAGCAGAATGCCGTTGGTGACATCATGGGTACCGTCCATAGCGCAGGGCTTGATGTGGGCGGCCTGGAGCACGGGCAGCGTCTTTTCGCCGCTGACAGCGCAACGGCGGTGGTATGCATCCGTTACCAGGATGCGGAAAGCACCTTGTCCAAGGCGGTGCTTTGCCATGCCCTCGGCATACCTTACAGCATCCGCTTCCTGTATTGCCGGCTGACAGCTCAGCCTGTCCACCACCTGCTGATAGATGCGTTTACCTTCGCCGAATGCGGTGTCATACTTCTTGCCTACTACCGCGCTTGTGGGCCAGTCATTGGGCTGGGTGATCCATTGGGATTCGGGGAAAAAGAAGGGCTGGGTGAGGATGATGCAGCCGATATGGGGGAGTGCTGCGTCGATCCGGTTCTTCTCACGGTAGGCGGCGATTCTATCACGGAATTCCTGATAGTCTTTGGTACCGTTCTTTTCTCCGAAGGCTTTCCAGGCCAGGTCAATGGGAACAGAGGAATAGCTTACGAAGAAGCCCCCGCCGACAATGGCATAATAGGGCTTTTTGAGCTTGAACATAAACAAGTCATTGGGCATGAGGGCGTGGAAGGCTGTGCTGCCTGGACGCCAGAAGTTGACCTCGTCGATGTTCTTGCTACGAAGGGTGATGAACCAATTGTAGTCGGTTAGGCCGATGAAAATATTCATAGCACAAAACCTTAGCCAGTTTTTGTTATAGAGACATGTTATCTTAATAAGAAGATTATTCTTCGATTAGCAGTTTTCGTCTGCATAATCTGATATAATCACAATACTTATTCCAAATTTCTGTTGTGTCCTTATTTAGCAATTCTGCTGCTTCATAATATTTATCTGGTAGATCAAATTCCCAATCTCTAGGTATCATTACATACTCACCATCATTGTGAAGATAAGGGATACTATCTGAAGTGAATTTCTTTATGCTTCTCGCTAAAGAGACTTTAGCAGCATCAATATCTGCATCAAGGTACTCATATGCCGGATCTTCGACAAAATCAGGGAAATACTCAACATTATCTAGCTGCCCATTTTTAAATGATGACCATGACAGATCAATATCTCGAAATAAGTGCATTATATTTCGGGGTAAATATTCGGCGAGTTTTCGATATGTCTTGCGATCTATCTCCAAAGTGTCTGGATTTGATATTAAGGCTCCTGAACTTCTAACCTTACTATACCAATTATCCCTTTGACGGATTAATTCGCTCTCTGTATATCTATTTCCTACAGGGTGATGTGGGTCATATGCCTTGACTTCAGCATGGCAGTTAAGACAAAGTGGTATTGCATTATCAAAAGTATTTGGACCGCCATCTGATTCCTGCTTTATGTGATGAACTTCCATCCTTTGGCCGCTAAAGATATGGCATAAACAACAATGTCTACCACAAGCAACAAGTGCATCTTCTTTTACATTAGGTGGAAATGGCATACTATTATTCTCCTTGTTTTTTCTATCAAACAATTTGTATCAGTTTTGTAACAAGCAACATTTTTATGAGCTCACGAATATTATTAGCACATAAGTCGTTAACTGGATAAGCTATAACAAGGCGCGGAATATCAGAATCGCTCTTTGTCAATGAAAAAGTATAGCTTTTGTATTTATAACTATTTGCTTTGTTTTGAATTACTTCAAATTTATCAAGATTTCTATAAACTATTGATGAAATTGATGCTTCATTTAACAACAAGTTGATATCATTTTTAGGGTATAACCAAAGATAATACGACCCTTGTTTTAAACATTTTATAAGCCATTCTTTTATAATGTTTAGAGAAAGATCAAGGTTATAAGGAGATATGTATACATCTATATGTTTAGAAGTGTTCAAGATTTTAGGTGTTAACACTATTTGAATACCTGCAACAAGTATCTTTTTCTGTTCATTTTGTGAATAGACCATATGCCTTTCTTTTAAATAATTTACAAAACCATCATAAAGCGTGTTTAAATCATATTCTATCTCTGAGTCTGTATATGTTGGATATATTGAAAACGAAATTTCTTTAAATACATCGTCAACATCCACACAGTTGTCTCCATCAATGTGGGTACTAATAGTTGTATAATCCTTCTCAGAGAATGATTCGAGAAATTTTAAAGAGAACTCCTTGTTTACAACTGCAATAAAGTTATTTAGACTTTCTGCAGAATTTAGATTAAAGCCTTGTAGTAAATTAAGAGGTGGCTTAAGGAGCGTTACATCTACACCTAACCCTACAGGTATAACCTTGATATCCCTGGAATATGCGTATCCAGCCTCAAAATATATCCAACTAGACAAAATAGAGTTTGGTGTCACAAATATAAACATGATTTTTGCAGCTTTAAGGCCTTCGTCAATTTTATGAACCCAATTGCTACCAAACGGAATGCTTTCCCCATCACTTGACATAAAAACATTAACCACATCACAAGTTATCTCACAGAATCTACTTTTGAAAGCAATCAATGCATCTTTGTCCTTGCTGGAGTGGCTAAAAAATACTGTTTGCTTTTCCATTTGCATCTCCATTTTTCGACATAATGCTCTCTAAATTAATGTAATTATTATATCATGCTATATTGAATTGGAAAAGAAATATTTTCCTTAAGTATATTGACTTTCGCCATGGCATATATTAGAATTATGCCATGGCGAAAGAGAGGTGAATAAATGAGTCCAAGAACAGGCCGTCCGCCGAAGGGAAAAGAAGCAAAAACCCTAGACCTTCAAATGAGGATAACGCCAGAAAAAGCTGTGCAGTTGCAACGATGTGCTGAAGCTCTGCGTATTACAAGGACGGAAGTTGTTGAGAAAGGTATCGACATGGTTGAGCAATCCATTATAGCCAAAACAAAATAGGATATGCCCCACCCGATCAAAGCTGTGGCATACCCTACTGTCACCCCGAGGTTACCCCCTGGGTAAATCTATTCTACCACAGGAGGGCACCTCTTTCAACACCGATACCACGAAGGAGGAACCCCATGAAGAATATCGCCAGAAAGCTGGCTTTGCAGCTGATCGATCCGGATGCCGTGGCAACGGAAGAATACGTAGACACCGACCCCGAAGCGCTGGTGGAAGAGAAGGAAGAAGGCCTGCATGTGGTGATCACCACCTACGCCAAGCAGGACCACACCAAATACAACACCCTGAATAACGCCATCTACAGCCTGGTCAACGCTCATGCCGAAAAGGCGTATGAGAACGGCATCCGAGCCGGGGCGCAGCTGATGATGAGCCTGCTGGCCAATCCCAACGGGAATTTCAAGGATGCCATTGCCCAACTGATGAAGGAGGGCATATAGCATGCCGGACCGAACACCATCCCCGCAGGATATTGCCCACTGGCCGGAAGACATGCAGCGCAAACACGCGCTGCTGGCTCAAAAGCAGTACGATGCCTATGCAAAGCTTGACCGGACATTGCAAAGGCTGACACCCAGGCAGTTTAGAAAGGCCATTGCCGGGCTGCTGGCCTTCAGTGACGCAAGGGATGAACTGCTTTACCTGAACGGGTACATGGCCTGCATTGACTTTGTGTATGGCAAGGGGGAAGAGGCGCGGGCCGACTTTCCGGTGGCGCTGATCCCGATCCGGCTTAATGAGGGGCAAACGTGCAGCATGCTGGAAGATGTACCGTTTGATGCATTGGTAATTGAAAAGAGGCAGACGGCTTAAGAAACGGGTTAATCTAAGTAGGATATATAGTGACCAAGTCGAAAGCCCCTGGTATGCAAACCGGGGGCTTTCGTACATCCTTCCGTATCTTATTATCTTCCATAATTGGACAATATATACTATAATTCATTTAGAAGATAGAATATGGAAGTGAGATGGAAGCATGAGCACTAATAGCTTTGAAACGGATGATATCTTTGATCGAAAGAGATATGCACAGTTCATGTACAACATAATCAAGATAAGTGATTCAATTAAGCGTGCTGAAGAAAATCGGTCATATACAATATGCCTAGATTCAGGATATGGTACAGGGAAATCTGTGTTTCTCAATAAGTTGCGAACTATGATCGAAGATGATTTTCTTAATAACGGAATCGGTATTATCTCCTATAATGCCTGGGAGAATGACTTCTTTGATGATGCATTTGCCCCCTTTTTGTATTCACTCCTTAATGATAAGTGGATGGAAGATGCACGAAAAGCAAATAAATATGAAGTTATAGCAGAAACTGCAAAAGCAACATTCATTGAAGCGGCTAAAGGCTTATCAAAGGCTATTGTTAAGAATAAGTTGGGCGATGAAGCGCTCGAGATTTTATCTTCTATGATAGGCGGGCTATTTAAAAAGCATGATAGTCCAAGGAATGATGCAAACTCAGATTATTCAAATTTGAGAAGTTCCATAAAGAATTTCAATGAATCACTTGAGTCATGCATTATTGCGTGGGATTTAAACAAGCTAGTTATCATTATTGATGAACTAGACAGGTGCAGGCCTGATTTTGCTATTCGAACACTTGAGATCACAAAGCATTTAATGAATGTTAAGAACGTGGTGTTCCTTTTTGCGGTAGATAAAAGTCAACTGAGTAAGGCCGTTGAAAAGGTTTATGGGTATGGAATGGATTCTGATGGCTATTTATGTAAGTTCTTTGACTATATTGCTGTTATGCCAAAGCCAAGTATTAAGGATTATGTATTAAAATTTGGAAATTTACTAAAAGGTGATACTAAATTAGAATCATACATAATAGATTTAAGTGATGTTTTCATGCTTTCTTTAAGAGATATAGATACAATAATGATCAGTTACTATATATTAATACAATCTTTTTTACATAAATATAAGGATTATGAGGCTCATTATCTATATTTGGTTTGTTTGGTGATAAAATACAAGTACCCCTCGTTATTTCATAAGCTTGCAAATGAACAGTATTCAGAACAAGATTTGGGAGTTTTCAGAACAGGTCGTGCTGGTCAAAATTCTACTTATATTCGTTTGCTGGAGAATGCAGGGAAAAAGATAGCAGACCGCGATACAAACTATAAATTATATACCTATGAAAACAAGGAGATAGCAAATATGAGAGGCATATCCTTTAGCGATACAATCATAAATTATTACACAAAAGTTGATGGCCATTGGCTTGCCAGATATATTGAATGCTCAGAAAATATCACATCAATTGATGGATTATTCTTTATTGAAGATCGATCAGAATGGGATAATTGCAAAGGTATGTCTTATGGTATGTATATTCATAAAAAGCTAGAAATGTTCAATTTTGAACAGCCAGAAGATAATCAACAGTTTATAGACGATCAAAAGGTGATAATACTTAGATAGCTATTCTATGTCGGTTCTTTATCTTCTACAAACCACTTATTCCCCACCAGAAACAAGGCTCTTTCGGACCTCCCAATGCGGCACAGGTATCTTAAGCCGGCACCGCCATGCTTGAGGCTGGCACCAGGGCGGACATCTATCACTTTATCGATGGTAAATGGGGTGCCATCCGTCCAATAGATCATGGTGGGCACGATGACGCCATCGGGCTTGAAGGTGGCATCCACACGGAGGTAGGTTGGGGCTTTCATGATATTAAACCTCCTTTTGGAATTGGTTTTAGGTGGGAAACATGGGCTTTCCGGCTGCCGGTTATATAGGCAGATCGCCTTCCTTGAGGCTTAGTCCATGCTTGGCCATATACGTAAGCTTGCTGAAAATGTCGTGGTTCAGGACATAGCTGATGACGGCAGAATCCTGCGCGTCCATCTGCCGCTGTTCGCTTTCCAGATAGGCGGATATGGTATCGTAAACCTCTATAGCAGAGTGAGCCGCGGCCATGGTTTGCTCCTCCGGAGATCCGGCGGCCAGCATCCCATGAAGTTTAAGAGATGAAACCAAATCCCAATGGTCCACAAGGTACTGCATATTGCGGGCGCTGAGTGTGAACAGACGGTTTATGCAGACTTCCTGCAAGGTGAGCGGCATAGTAAATCCCTCCTTACTTGGCACCGTTGAAATAGCTGACCGGGTGGATCAAGTGCTCTTCCTTGGGGTTGACGGCAGCAAGGGCCTGATCGGTCATTACCACGCCGCGCTGGATAATCAAATGCCCCCAGCGGCGGCGGATATCATCAATGGCTTTGGCCAGGTCATGCTCCTTTTCCCGGCGGACGACCTGACCGAACAGATCGGTTTGAACAGGCGCGGTATCGGACACCAGGGAGCTGCAATGCACACCCATAGAGCGAAGGGGGAGCATGCCAGCATAGCGCTGGCGGAACAGGCCAATGGCTGTTTTGGCGATCTCTCCAGCCAGGGCGGTGGAGTGATCGATCGTCTTCTGGCATGCGGCGCAGTTCAATTTCGCATCCCTCACGCTTACGCTGATGCAGCGGGAGCGGAAGCCGTTTTCCCGCAAGCGGGCAGCCACAGATTCAGACAGCATGTAGATGGCGGCAGCGGCTTCCTCCAAGGTGGTGGCATCGTGGGGCAGCGTTGCGCTGTTGCCCACGCTCTTGATGGGCTGAAATTCACCCGTTTCCATGACAGGTGAGCAATCCAGGCCCAAAGCGAAGGCCTGTAATGTGATGCCGTTCTTGCCAAACATGCGCTGCAATGCATCGGTGGGGTGGCCTGCCAGTTCGCCGATGGTATTGATATTACGGCCAGCCAGCTTTTTCGTTGTGCTGGGGCCGACGTACAGCAATTCAGACACGGGCAGCGGCCATACAAGCTGCTGGTAATTCTCCCTGGTGATAACGGTGGTGGCATCGGGCTTTTTCAGGTCGCTGCCCAGTTTGGCAAAGATTTTGTTATCACTGACGCCCACCGATATGGTGAGGCCCAATTCATCGGTAATCCGCCGGCGCAGTTTGTTGGCCAGGCGCTCGCCATCCTTGATGGTAACGCCGGGGTTGCTTATATCCAACCAGCACTCATCCAGGCCGAATGACTCCACCTGGGGCGTGAATTCCTCATAGATTGAGCGCATATGCCGGGAAAAGCGTATATACTGCGGATAATCCGGCGGCTGCACCACCAGGCGGGGGCAGAGCTGCCTAGCCTGCCATATGGCCATGCCAACCTTTACGCCCATCTTTTTGGCTTCCCTGGTGCTGGCAAGCACGATGCCGTGTCGGTTGGCGGGATCACCGCAGACGGATAAAGGCATGCCGCGGTAGATGGGGTTATCCACGCAGCAAACGCTGGCGTAAAAACTGTTGGCGTCGCAGTGCAAGATGACGCGCTCCATAATATCGCCTCATCAAAATTATATGAGAATGGATGTTCCCTTATTCATAATAGCACTTTGATAGAAAGATGTGCAATGAGAACATTTGGATGCACACAAAACAAAAACCAGCACCCTTGGGCGGGGTGCTGGTGCAGAGATTATGATATGTATGTGATGGACTATGGAACTATTACTGTAACATCACCACTCATCAATGACTGGGTTCCGGTGCTGTCTTTCACATAGCCGCACACTTTGTATGTGCCTGCCTCGGTGGGTGTAAATCTGAAGGTATCGGAAGCACCATAAGAGCCACCGTCATACAGTTCATCGTCCAGCAGTACATCGTCCTTATACAGTTCGAAGAGGTACGACTTTGTTCCGCTGCCGCCTGCGGCGGCCGTTGTCCAAGTAATTTCCGTTCCGGCATCAGCGTTTGTTTTATCAGCTGTCACGCTGGTGATGGACAGCGGATTATAGACAGTGACGTCATCGCCCTTCACTGACACGGTAACGAGACTATCTTTCACGAAGCCCTTAACACTGTAGGTGCCTGCTTCGGCGGGGGTATAACTGAAGGTGTCAGCGGAACCATAAGACCCGCCATCCAGCAGATTTTCGCCCTTATACAGCTCGAAGAGGTAAGACTTTGTTCCGCTGCCGCCTGTGGCCGCCGCCGTCCATGTGATTGCTGTACCGGATTGCGCGCTTGTTCTATCGGCTGTCACGCTGGTGATGGATAGCGGAGTATAGGCGACGACATCATCACCCCTCACTGACACGGTGCCGGTACTATCCTTTACGAAGGCCGTAACACTGTAGGTACCAGCTTCATTGGGGGTATAACTGTAGGTTTCAGCGGCACCGTAAGACCCGCCGTCCAGCAGTTCCCCGCCCTTGTACAGTTCGAAGAGATAAGACTTTGTTCCGCTGCCGCCTTCAGCCGCTGTTGTCCAGGTGATGGCGGAACCGATAATGGAGCTTGTCTTGTCAGCGTGGACGCTGGTGATGGACAGCGGTTCATAGACGGTGACATCACCGCTCTTCATTGACACGGTTCCGGTGCTATCCTTCACGAAACCCATAACACTATAGGTACCTGCTTCGGCGGGGATATAGCTGAAGGTTTCGGCTGCACCGTAAGCCCCGCCATCCAGCAGATCTTCGCCTTTGTAAAGCTCGAAGAGGTAAGACTTTGTTCCGCTGCCGCCTGTGGCTGAAATCGTCCAGGTTATTTCAGTACCGGCTTGCGCGCTTGTCTTGTTGGCATTGACACTGGTGATGGACAAAGGAGCATTGACGGTGACGTCGCCGCTCTTCATAGAGAAAGTTCCTGTACTGTCTTTCACGAATCCCATAACACTGTAGGTGCCTGCTTCGGAGGGGGTATAGCTGAAGGATTCGGAGGAACCGTAAGACCCGGCATCCAGTAGTTCATCACCCTTGTACAGCTCGAAGAGGTAAGACTTTGTTCCGCTGCCGCCTATGGCTGCCGTTGTCCAGGTGATTTCCATGCCGGCATCAGCGCTTGTTTTATCAGCAGTCACGCTGGTGATGGACAGCGGATCATAGACGGTGACGTCATCGCCCTTCATCGACAAGGTATCTGCGCTGTCTTTCACAAAGCCCTTAACACTATAGGTACCTGCTTCGGCAGGGGTGTAACTGAAGGTTCCGGCGGCACCGTAAGTCCCGCCATCCAGCAGTTCATCGCCTTTGTACAGCTCGAAGAGGTAAGACATTGTCCCGCTGCCGCTCGTGGCTGTCGTCGTCCAGGTGATTTCCGTACCGACTTGCGCACTTGCCTTGTCGGCTGTCACGCTGGTGATTGAAAGAACTGCATTGACGGTGACATCGGTGCTCATTTTCGACACAGTACCGGTGCTATCTTTCACGAAGCCCATAACACTGTAGGTGCCTGCTTCGGTGGGGGTATAACTATAGGTTCCGGCGGTACCATATGTCCCAGTGAATAGCAGATCACTGCCTTTGTACAGCTTGAAGAGGTAAGTCTTTGTTCCGTTGCCGCCTGCCGCTATCGTTGTCCAGGTGACTTTCGTACCGGCACCTGCGCTTGTTTGATCGGCTGTCACGCTGGTGATGGACAGCGGTGCATAGACGAGGACATTGGCGCTCTTCATAGACACCACAGTACCGTTACTGTCCTTCACATAGCCAACAACATTGTATGTACCTGGTGAGGCAGGGGTATAGCTATAGGTTCCGGCGGAACCATATGTCCCGGTGAATAGCAGTTGACTGCCTTTGTACAGCTTGAAGAGGTATGTCTTTGTTCCGCCGCCGCCTGTGGCTTTCGCCGTCCAGGTGATGGCAGTACCAATCACAGCGCTTGTTTTATTGGATATCACGCTGGTGATAGACAGAGGTAAATTTACGATGACATTGGCGCTCTTCATAGATACCACGGTACCGCTACTGTCCTTCGCATAGCCAACAACATTATAGGTACCTGCTGCGGTGGGGGTATAACGGTAGGTAGCGGCTGTACCGTAACTCCCACTGAATAGTTGTTGAGTGCCCTTATACAGCTTGAAGAGGTATGTCTTTGCTCCGTTACCGCCTATGGCTGTTGTCGTCCAGGTTATGGCCATGCCAGTCACAGGGCTTGTCTTGTCGGCTTTCACGCTGGTTATGGATAGCGGTGCGACGATGACGTCAGCGCTCTTCATCGACACGGTACCGGTGCTATCTTTCACATAGCCCACAACACTGTAAGTACCATTTGAGGTTGGAGTATATTTGAAGGTACTGGCGGTGCTGTAATTCCTTGTGGACAGCAACTGAGTGCCCTTATACAGCTTGAATTGGTATGTCTTTGTTCCGCTTCCGCCTGTGGCTTTCGCCGTCCAGGTGATGGCGGAACCAGTCACAGAGCTTGTTTTGTCGGCGTTCATGCTTGTGATGGTCAAGGGTACCTTGATGATGATGTCGGTGCTCTTCATCGACTTGGAACCGGTGCTATCCTTCACATAGCAAAGAACACTATATGTACCTGCAGCTGTGGGGGTGTATTTGTAGGTATTGGCGGTACCGTAATTCCCACTGACTAGTTGTACACCGTTCTTGTACAGGTTGAAAAGGTAAGACTTAATACCGTAACCACCCGCGGCTGCCGTAGACCAGGTGATGGCCGTACCGGTATAACCGCTTGTTTTATTGGCCTTCACGCTGGTGATGGACAGCGGTACATAGATGATGACATCGGTGCTCTTCTTTGATACGGTACCGGTGCTGTCTTTTACATAGCCTTGAACACTGTAGGTACCTGCTGCCTTGAGGGTATATTTGAAGGTTTTAGCGGTACTGTAACTCCCGCTGACCAGTTGTGCACCGTCCTTGTACAACTTGAAGAGGTAGGTCTTTGTTCCTTCGCCGCCGGCAGCCGTAGTCGTCCAGGTGATGGCGGTACCAGTTGCTGCGCTTGTTTTGTCGGCATTGATTCCTGTGATGGACAGAGGAACTTTGACAATAACGTTGGCACTCTTCAGCGACACGGTGCCGGTACTGTCTTTCACATAGCCCAGAACATTGTAGGTGCCTGCTGCGGTAGGGGTATATTTGTAGGTATTGGCGGTACCGTAATTCCCGCTGACCAGTTGTACGCCGTCCTTGTACAATTTGAAGAGGTAAGTCTTTGCCCCGCTTCCGCCTGCGGCTGCCGTTGTCCAAGTGATGGCTGTACCGACATTTGCGCTTGTTTTGTCGGCTTTCACGCTGGTGATTGATAGGGGTACTTTGACGATGACATCAGAGCTCTTCTTTGACAAAGTACCGGTGCTGTCCTTCACATAGCAGACAACACTGTAGGTACCTGCTGCAGTTGGGGTATAACTGTATGTTCTGGAGGTACCCCAAGTACCACTAACAAGTTGTACATTGTCTTTGAACAACCTGAAGAGGTAAGTCTTTGCTCCGCTGCCGTTAGTGGCTGACGCCGTCCAGGTGATGGGCTTCCCGGTATCAGAGTTACTCTTGTCGGCGGTGATACTTGTTATGGAAAGCGGAACATACACCACGATATCATCGCTAGCCAAATTATCCTGCTCGTCATCACCGTCAGATACAAATCCCACGATCGTGTATGTTCCGGTTTCTGTGAATGTATATGAGAATGAAGTCGTATCTCCCCAAGGGCCTTCGTAAATCTTGGTTTCCCCTTTATAAATATCGATACCATATGCCAACGGAGGTTTGCCGCCGGTCGCGCCGATACTGCAATAAACCGTCTCTCCAACAGGTACAAGTGTCTTGTCTACCGCTACATTAGTAACCTTGGGCAGCGGATATACGCCAAGAAAATAGATACCATAATTGTTAGCATATGTCTGAGCATATGAACCGAAAATGCCAACGATCGTCAGGTAGTCACAATAGGCAAACGCATTAGAGGCGATGGAGGTTACGTTTGGAGGTATCCCGATTGACAGAAAATCAATGAAAGAAAAAGCATTGGAAGCAATGGTTTTTACACTTCCAGGTATCAGAATGCTTGTCAAATCATAGTCGCTGATAAAAAGCGAATCACTGATAGTAGTCATGCTGTTTGATAGACTTACACTGCTTAAAGTGTCGCAATAAGCAAACCCATGTTCACCGATGCTTAATACGCTGTTTGGCACTACAATGCTTGTAAGGCTATCGCAATATGCAAAAGCACTTGCGCCAATACTTGTTACACCATTTGGGATACCAATATTGCTTAGGCTTGAGCAGGAATTGAAAGCATATTGCCCAATGCTTTTTAACCCACCGGGCAGTTGTATGCTTGACAAACTGGTGCATTTATAAAAAGCCCAATCGCCTATGCTTACAACAGTAGACGGGATAGTGATATTTGTAAGGCTGATGCAGTCACTAAAAGTACTGCTGGAGATCGTTGTTAACCCTGCCGGAAGAATAACAGTTGAAAGGCTGGAACAATTATCAAAAGCATAGTAACCAATTGTTTTTACCGATGATGGTATCGTGACGCTTGTCAGAGTACCGCAGTCTTGAAATGCAAAACCATCGATTGCAACTACCGGATAACCTTGTATAGAAGAGGGGATTGTCAGATTCGAAGCATAACCCAGATATTCATCGATCGTAAGCTTGTTATTCGAATCCCTGTATACATAATAATCGCCGTATGTGAAATATCCCGATGCACTCGCCGATCCCGTTAACAGAAGCAGAGCACTGACCATACAGGCTAGTAAAACCAGGGACTTGATTAATCTTCGCTTCATTCGAAGATATCCCCTTTCTTATGTAACGAATATGTTGCTATTAATGTCGTATTATTCCAAATCATACAATATTATTGATTAAATGTAAAGGTATAACAGAAAAAGACGGATATAAGGCTAATATTCTCATAAGCATTTCTAGGCACATATGAGCGCTCTATACTGCTTCAGATACGATATCGTCCAGTGCAGTTGCCAAAATGCCAGTAATGTTTGAACTATCGGATATCCAGGCTAATTGCTCATCTTTAGGAAGAATAACCGGCATGCGGTCATGGATAAACCGGATGCCTGGCGCTGCATCGCGGGTGAGGATAACGAAGACGGGAAGCTGCTTTTCCTGCTCGTACCTGTAAATGCCGGCCATGTAGATGACCTGGCTGATAGGATCCCGCAGGGCATGCTTGATCTTCTTTGCGCCTTGCTTCTCCCATTCAAAGTAGTTAGAAGCAGGTATTAGGCAACGGCGCTCCAACGCAGGCTTGCGGAAGATGGGCTTCTCCAGCACCGATTCGGCGCGGGCATTGATCAGCGGCTGGCCCTTGCCCTGCATTGTGAAACCCCACTGCATGGGGTATGGGGTGGCAATGTGCTGTTTGTTGGGAGCAATCACCGGAACAATGTTGGTTGGGAATATCTCACCCAATGGCATTTTGACTTGCTCAAACTCAGGCTTACTCTGAAGCTTGCGGTTCACTTCATCTATGATCTGTTTCAGTTCCTCAGCCGGGATATCATTCTCAACATAAAAGCGGCCACACACTACAATCACTCCCTTTTCAAAAATGTACCATCCTGCAGGCAGTATGTCAATGAGAAAGCTGTATCTAAGAACACCGAAATAGAAATATTTTCCATATTCGCCGCATTTGTAAACGGGCCGCACGGCTCGTTTGATTTATTGTACGTCAATAGATTTTCTTTTCGTGTTTACATACGGTCAAGCATCCAAGGTATCCCCCCCTGCCTTCAGGATAAAAAAGCCTCTTATCAGGGACCGGCGCTTCCAATCCCTCTTCATCCCTTTGGTAGTTAGCAGCTAGGATTGGGGGGTGTATAAGGCTATAACACTTTTCTCTCCAGTAGGAAAAGTGTTATTGAAAGTGTTATTGAAAAAGCTGGTTCTGGTATAGTAGAAGAAACTCATACGGTATAACACTTATAACACAAATAACACTAAATTCTTAATAGATTGATATATGGAACTATAAAATCATGTGTTTTGTAGCATGCAAGGGAGTAATAGAGGGAGTAATAGACAGAGATTTTTCAATATTGAGGGGTACAGGCTATAAATTTACCCTTCTTTGGAGGACAATAAAAAAGACGAAAACCCTAGATTTTACTAGGGTTTTCGCCTTCTGGCGGAGAAGCCGGGATTTGAACCCGGGCTGCGCTTATCGCACACTACTCCCTTAGCAGGGGAGCCCCTTCGGCCTCTTGGGTACTTCTCCATGAGCCGGTTTGCTATGAAATTCCGGGGAAAGGAAGGTGGCGGAGAGAGAGGGATTCGAACCCCCGGTACCTTTCGGTATCACTGGTTTTCAAGACCAGCGCCATCAATCGCTCGGCCATCTCTCCATGTTTAAAGAACCAGCGAAAAACATTGTATCAGAGTTTTAACGCAAAGTCAACGGGAAAAGTGGGCTTTTAGGGTCTTGGGAGGGGTGTTTTGCGCATTTGTAAGCGGTTTGAGGCAAAAATGCGTTTCAGCAAGCGCTTGGTTTACTTTCGGTTTGCCGCCTGAACTATACATTGTTGAAATATTCAGACGGTGAACATCCAACAATTTCCCTGAAAACCCTGCTGAAATAAAACGGACTGCTGAATCCCAGCCGGTCACTGATTTCAGATATATTTTGCTTGGTATCCCTCATCATTTTCATTGCTTTGTTGACAAACACCTGTGCGTTGTAATCGTGTATCGTGCTCCCTGTTTTTGCTTTAAATGCTTTGCATAGATAGGCATAGTTCATTTGCAGGTGATCTTCAATTTCCTTTGATTTGAGACAATGTGTTTCCTTATGTTCTATATATTCAATCACCCTTTGAACAGTTCTGTCTGATTTGGATAACGGGCCGATACTCGTAGATTCCTTGAACAAATCCAGAAATAATTCCATGCTTTGCAGGCTTAGCGTGATTGCCCGGAATGGATCGGTTGAGTTAAAAAGCCGGTTCATGGAATCCAGCTTGCTTTCAACGATCTGGGCTTTTAGCATGCTGCCGTGCTTCGGGAGTCTGAGGACCTTATTGTATTCGTCGCATGAAATAATTTGGAATGCGCTTAATAGCAGTTTAAACTCAGGATAACAGCATGGGGTATTGTAAAAATGAATCCAATACCATGAAGTGCCTGCCGGTGTTTTGGGTTCGCCCCAATGGTGTAATCCGCTCTTTAAAAAAAGAAACTGACCGCTTGAAACTACATATTCTTTTCCTTCTTCCCATACCTGCATTTCTCCATTGACAATGTAAAAGAACACATTCCAATCAAGCTTTCGGTCTGGGTGAGAGTATAGGGCATTAACTGTATGGAAGCCTACTTCTTGAATCCTTAATAGGTCACCTATGCTGAGGCTCACTGAGCCATCCATATCCTAAAATCCCTCCTGCCATTATGTATCAAACCGGAACCCTGATCAGCATCACCCTGATATGACATCATCTCATACAAAATCAAAATTCATTATATCATACATCCATTTACTTGTATCCCTAATGGATGAAAAACTTGATACGTTACGTCTTTGATCAGCTGGCATTCGGAAAAGCAAAAATAGTGAATGTTGTGCAAAAACAATGAATTCTCACAGGACATATGACCGTATATAATAAAATCATTCGAATGCGCGGGGAATTCCATGCCGGGGCGTAGCAATAGCAAAGGGGTGCCGGATGAATGCAGCGAAACGTTGCGGTAAGTGGTTTGCATATCCGTATAAAGAAAAAGTCGTTTTGGGCTCTATTTTGGAATCAACGTTATTTAATGGTTCTGGTGCTGCCCGCAGTACTGTGGATGCTCATATTCAATTATATCCCAATGCTGGGCTTGACCATTTCATTCCAGGAATACAATCCGTACCTGGGTCCGCTCAAAGGCTTTATCGAGAGCCCCTGGGTGGGCTTGGCCAATTTTGCGGAGGCTTTTTCAGATAAGTATTTTCTTGCGTCACTCTGGAACACGATCCTCTACAGCCTGCTGAATCTGGCTGTGGGCTTCCCCTTCCCGATCCTTTTCGCCATTTTGCTCAATGAAATATACCGGACAAAATTCAAGAAATTCGTTCAGACGGTAAGCTATCTGCCTCATTTTATTTCATGGGTTTTTGTGATCGGGTTCATCAATCTATTGCTGGCGGTGGACAATGGCCCGGTCAACGGGGCGCTGCTGGCGCTTAATCTTGTGAAGGAGCCTGTGCCGTTCCTTGCTACGCCCAGGTTCGTACCGGCATTGATCGTTATTTCGCAGCTATGGAAATCATTTGGCTGGAACTCCATCATTTACATCGCCGCGATTACGAATATCGACCAGGGGATGTATGAGGCCGCAACGGTGGATGGCGCGTCACGCCTGGCAAAGATCAGGTTTATCACGCTTCCGTCGATCAAGCCCACCATTGTCATCATGCTTATTTTCAGCATCGGCGGCCTGATCAGCGCAAACTTTGGCATGTTTGAGCAGCTGTACCTGCTGTCCAATTCCATCATACAGGACGCTACGGAGATCGTTGATACCTATACGTATAAAATGGGCATCATCCAGTCCCGGTATTCGTATGCGACAGCCGTGGGCCTGTTCAGGTCGGTTGTGGCAGTCATCCTTTTGACAGGCGCAAACTTTACATCAAAAAAGCTGACTGGCGAAAGCCTGTTTTAAGGAGGCTATGTAATGCACAGGCGGCGCAATGTGGATGGAGACAAGGTCTTCAATGTCTTTAACCTGATCTTCATGAGTGTGATCATGCTGATCACCCTATATCCGTTTTACTATGTCATTATTTCCTCGCTCAACGATCCTGTGGATTTGCTGAAGGGGCCCGTATATCTTTTGCCCAGGCAATTTTCCATCATCAATTATGTCTATGTTCTCAAGGATAAGGAAATATTGAACGCCGCTTTCATTACCGTTTTGCGCACGGTGTTAGGCAGTGTGAGCGCAGTATTGTTTACCGCTGCTTTCGCCTACGGTATTGCAAAAAAGTGGCTGCTCGGGCGCGGGTTTTTTATCGGCATGGCTTTGGTAACAATGTACTTCAGCGGCGGCTTGATCCCAAGCTATCTGCTGATTGCGCATGGGCTCAAGCTGCAGGGAAATTTCCTTGTTTTTATCATCCCGAACCTTTTTAACGCATTCAACGCGTTCATCATGATGTCGTTTTTCAGGGGCATCCCGTCGGAGATGGAGGAATCCGCCAAGATCGACGGCGCCAACGATATCATTATATTCATCCGTTTAATACTGCCAGTCTCCATGCCGATTCTGGCCACAGTCGTATTGTTTAACGGCGTTGCCCACTGGAATTCATGGTTTGACGCGATGCTGTACGGCGGCAGAAAGCTGCAGACTCTGCAGCAGTATCTGGTCAAGTCGATCCAGTCGGCCAGCGTGAATCCAAAGGCCTCCAGCTTTGCGCTGACCTATAGGATCAGTTCCACATCCATACGGTTGACTACCATGGTCATTACCGCATTTCCTATTGTTATCGCATATCCGTTTTTGCAAAAGTATTTTGTAAAGGGAGTGATGATCGGATCACTGAAAGGTTAAGTTTGTGCCGCCGGTCCAAACCTTGGCCGGATGGCGCGCGGGTCATGGCGATATGGAATCAGGATCAGACCGGGAGGCCGGGGAGATGGTTGGTATATCCAACACAAGAAGGGAGATATTTATGAATAGGCTGAACAAGCGTTCCGGATTACTTTTGAGGGCGCTGGCGCTTACATTGACCGCCATCATGCTCATGTCATGCGTAAACGCAGTCGCAGAAGAAAAGACGCCGTCCTGGAAACTGGATATTTCACCGTTTGAGTTTGACCTGTATTTCTATGCCTCGTGGGGCACGGGGTATCCCTGGCGCGGCAGCCTTGTGGAGCAGTACATTACCGAGGATACCGGTGTGAAGCCCAACATCATCATCCCCACCGGGAATGAAAAAGAGTATCTGAACGTGATGATCGCCTCCAACGATCTGCCGGATGCGCTGGTGCTGGAGTGGTACGCCCCCGAGACGAAAAAGCTTATCGAGTCAGGTGCGATCTACTCCATCGACGAGCTGGCCGAAAAGTATGCGCCTGACCTGATGGACATGATTCCTGAGGAAGTAAAGACATATCACAAGCAGGCGGACGGAAAGCTCTACTATCTGCCGTCCTTCTTCACTTCCGAGGAAGAATTCAAGCAGTCCATTGAACGGCATAACGCCAGGCCTCTGTTCATCCAGAAGGGCATCTACGAAGGGCTCGGCAGCCCCGTGGTGGATACGCCCGAGAAGTTCGTGCAGCTGCTTCGGGACATCAAGGAAAAGTATCCCGATGTGAAGCCCTTTGCCATTGAGCCTCCGGTGGACGTGATCCAGTTCGGGCTGGCGGGAAGCTATACGCTGCAGTACTTTGCCGGTATTTTTGCGCCGGAAACCTATGCCAGGGATCAGTATCTGGAAAACGACAAGATCAAGATGATCTTCGAGAACTTAAACTTCATCGAGGCAGTCAGGCTGCTGAACAAGATCTACCGGGAAGGCCTGATCAGCGTGGATTCGCTGATGATGAAGCATGAGAACTTTGGCGAGACGACCGATGCCGCGCAATACGCCGTCACGGGCAGTTTCCCCATCGATATCTGGAAGGGCCATAACCCCAAGATCATGGCGCTGACCAACGATGAATCCAAGACCTATATCCCCCTGCCATACTTCAAGTATGACGGCAAGGAACCGCAGTATGCCGGCGGCAGGGGCGCGGGCTGGGTCGCTACGATGATAACCAAGAACGCGGAGAACCCTGAGCGTATTATCCGCTACCTGCAGTATTGCTGGAGCGATCAGGGCCAGCTGACCAATCTTTTCGGCCGTGAAGGGGTAACCTATGACTTCGTGGACGGCATGCCCCAGTACAAGCCTGAGATCCTTAACGAAATGGCGAACGACGCCGCAAATTTCGCCGACAAGTATGGCTTTGAGCAAAGGCTTGTGATGTGGCGCTCCAAGTGGGCCGGCCTGCAGAAGATCGCCCTTTCGCCCAAGGCCTATACCGACTATGAGAAATCCGTAGCCCCCTATGGCGTCGATGTTTGGAACATGGGCCTGGACAGCCTGGATCCGGATTCCACCAGCAGCGAAGGCGTAGCCTATGCCAAGATCAAGAACATCTGGAACAAGTATCTGGCGCAGATGGTCATCGCCAAGGATGACACGGAATTTGACGCCGCGTACGCTGCGGGCATGAAGGAAATCGGCGATGCGGGCCTAGAAAAGGTGAAAGACTTCATGACCCAAAAGCACCTGGAGGATGTTGCCAAGAAGCAAGGCAAATAACTATTTAAACAAATAGGGCGCAATCGGGCGGGGTGGCCATACGGTTGCCTCGCCCGGTTTATGCAATTTACACCTGCTCCGTTTTTACGGTAAAATCTGAATACTGAACTGGAGCGTGACTCACATGGAGCATCCATTCCATCTTCGCTACAACACCCCGGCCGATGTATGGCATGACGCAATGCCTCTTGGCAATGGAAGGCTGGGCGCCATGGTGTATGGCCATACCGGCATTGAGCGCATCCAATTGAACGATGACTCCCTGTGGTACGGCACGTTCATGGACCGCAACAACCCTTCGCTCAAGGAGAAGCTGCCGGAGATCAGGCGCCTTGTGCTTTCGGGAGACATCTATCATGCCGAGGAGCTCATTATGCAATACATGGCCGGGACGCCCGGCTGCATGCGCCATTATTCTCCGCTTGGAACGCTGAATCTTGCGCTGAACCGGCATCTGCCCTTTTTGATCGGCTGGCTGCCGGACAGCAGCGGGGCGGAAGAATATACAAGCGATCTTGACCTGATGACAGGTATCCTGCATATCGGCCACACCCAGGACGGCGTGCGCTATGAAAGGGAGATGTTCATCAGCCATCCGGCGAGGGTGATGTGCCTCCGTCTTACGAGCTCCGTACCCGGTGCAATCAATCTGGATGTAATGATGAACCGTATCCCCACATCCGACGCCGTTGCACAGGATGACCGAAGGCCGGGCAAAAAGGTGAGCGGCGGAGGCTGGGGTGCGATAAATGCCGACTCCATCCGCACCACGGACGGGCATACGATCCTGATGCGCGGTCACGATGCCGGGGTATCGTTCGCGGCGGCGTTCAAGGTGTTTTGCGATGGGGAACTGCTCAATCCCGCCTCGCAGTTGCTGGCCCGCAACTGCAGCGAAGTGGTGCTGTATTTGGCATCTTCAACCTCCAACCGCTCGGATGACCCGGCAGGGGATGTGACAGATCGCCTTAACACTGCACAGGCCGAGAGCTTCGATGCCCTCCGGGCAGCGCATATCACAGACTTTTCTGCGCTGATGAACAGGTGCGTGCTTGACCTTGGCCCGTCGCCGGATGAAAGCACCGACAGGCGGCTTACTAAGGCCGCGGCCGGTGAAAACGACCCTGCGCTGGCGGCGCTGTACTTTCAGTTTGGCCGATACCTGATGGTTTCAGGCGGGCGTGAAGACAGCGCGGCGCTGAACCTGCAAGGCATCTGGAATGCCGATTTCATGCCCATGTGGGACAGCAAATATACCATTAACATCAATCTGCAGATGAACTATTGGCCGTCCGAAGTTTGCAACCTGTCCGAACTGCACATGCCGCTGATGGACCTGCTGAAAAAAATGCACATGCGGGGCCGGGAAACGGCGCGTGACATGTATGGCATGCACGGCATGGTCTGCCATCACAACACCGATTTTTATGGCGATTGCGCGCCGCAGGATTGGTATATGGCCGCGATGCCCTGGGTAACGGGCAGCGCATGGCTTGGCCTGCATGTATGGGAGCACTACCTGTATACCAGGGATGTAAGCTTCCTGCGCGATATGTACCCCATACTCCGGGATATGGCGCTGTTCTATGAAGATTTCCTGATGGAAGTTGACGGGAAGCTTGTGACATGCCCTTCCATTTCACCGGAAAACCGCTATCTTTTGCCGGATGGCTATGATACGCCCATTTGCGCTGCCCCCGCGATGGATAATCAGATCCTGCGGGAATTCTTTGCTGCGTGCATTCAAATCAGCCGGCTTCTTGATACGGATGCGCAGCTTTCCGCCATATGGCAGGATATCATCGCCCGGCTGCCAAAAGACCAAATCGGATCGAAGGGACAGCTTCTGGAATGGGACAAGGAGTATCCCGAGCTGACGCCGGGTATGGGCCATGTATCACACCTGTTTGCCTGTCATCCCGGAACGTCCATCAATTGGCGCGACACTCCGGAACTTTTGCAGGCTGTGGGCAAGGCGCTGGAGATACGCATGGAGCATGGCGCCGGCAGGGGGCATTGGCCGCTTGCGTGGTACATCAATCTGCATGCCAGGCTTAAGGACCGTGATAAAGTGGATCAGGAAATACAAAGGATGATTGCGCATTCTACTGTACGGAGTTTGCTCAACGCAACCTTTGTGTTCCAGATCGACGGCAACTTTGGCGCGGCTGCAGGTATAGCGGAATGCCTGCTTCAAAGCCATATCGCGCTGCATCTTCTGCCGGCGCTGCCTCTTTCCTGGAAAGAAGGCAATGTGACCGGGCTGTGCGCGCGAGGCGGTCATGAGGTGGATATATCCTGGGAAAATGGGAAACTAACGAAAGCCGTCATCCGTCCAAGGTTTGACGGCCCCATCGAGGTCGTCGGCGAACCGCTTCATATTACGTGCGGCGATGAACAGGTCCCGGCAGAGGGTACATCCGTCGGATTCGTGTTTGCTGCCCAAGGCGGGAAAGCTTACCGGCTCACTCCAAATTCATGAAAGTGAGTTGTTTATGGCAAAGAACATAAATGCAATCAATCATGGCAATGCCGTGCTCCGGGATCCCGAACTTAAGCGCAGGCGCGCGGAGAACCGGAAGTATCTGATGGAACTGGAGAGCGATAAGCTGCTTCTTCATCACAGGTTTGAGGCAGGCTTTGATTTTGGCCAGCAGGAATTATCGTCGCTCCATGGCGGGTGGGAAAATCCTTTATGCCAGCTTCGCGGGCACTTTCTTGGCCACTGGCTCTCCGCAGCCGCTATGGAAGTAGCTGCTACACAAGACGCGGAGCTGAAAGCCAAGGCGGATACCATCGTTCAGGAGCTTGCCAAGTGCCAGAAGGCAAATGGCGGAGAGTGGTGCGCATCCATCCCGGAAAAATATTTGATGCGTATCGCCAGGGGGGAAGCGGTATGGGCGCCGCAGTATACCATTCATAAGACTTTCATGGGCCTTCTGGATATGTATGAATATGCGGGTAACAGGCAGGCGCTTGACATCGCCATTCGGTTTGCTGCCTGGTTCCACCGCTGGTCATCCACGTTCAATGAGGCAGAATTTGCCCGCATTCTCGATGTGGAAACGGGCGGCATGCTCGAGGTATGGAGCCAGCTTTACGGCTTGACAAAGGACCCTGTCCACCGTGAACTGATGGATAGATACTACAGGCACAGCCTGTTCGACGGTCTGCTTAAAGGCAGGGATGTGTTAACCAACATGCATGCCAACACCACCATTCCGGAAGTGCTTGGCGCAGCAAAAGCTTATGAGGTCACTGGCGAGGATAAGTGGCTTCAGATCGCCAAGGCATACTGGGGCCAGGCGGTAACGCAGCGCGGGTATTTTTGTACCGGGGGCCAGACGAGCGGCGAAATCTGGACGCCCAAGCAGCGCTTTTCCGCTCGGTTGGGCGATAAAAACCAGGAGCACTGCACCGTGTACAACATGATGCGCTTGGCGGATTTCCTGTTCCGCCATACGGGAGATGTTCAATATGCCGATTATTGGGAGAGGAACCTTTACAACGGCATCATGGCGCAGGGTTATTATCAATATGACCGCGGAGGTCAGGGCGTGCACTCGGACCATCCCGAATCGGGGCTGCTGACCTACTTCCTGCCGCTCATGAGCGGCGCCGTTAAGGCCTGGGCTTCCAAAACGCAGGACTTTTTCTGCTGCCATGGCACGCTTGTACAGGCAAACGCAAGCCATGTGAACGGTATATACTACCAGGATGACGAGGGACTGTATGTGTGCCAGTATTTCCCTTCGGACGCCTGCTTTGAGATCGCTGGAAAAAAGGTTGCCGTAACACAGAGAGCAGACGCCATGAACGGCAACAACCTTATGACAGGCAGCGTAACCGGCAGCCAAACCATCCATGATCAGGCGGTACTGTATGAAAATTCACCGGATCTGATGAGAAACCATCTATACATTGCCTGTGAATCGGAAACCACATTTGCCGTGAGGGTGCGCGTGCCATGG
Organism: Bacillota bacterium; assembly: GCA_023415715.1. Lineage (GTDB taxonomy): Bacteria > Bacillota > Clostridia > Christensenellales > Aristaeellaceae > JAEWAH01. Next base: position 1,391 of record JAEZJP010000215.1, on the reverse strand, counting down.
TGGCACAGGGGCGAAGTCAATGTATACGTGAATGGTGAAAAACAGCAGGTATCGCTGCAGGACGGTTTCTTCGTTGTTCAAAAAGCGTGGAGTACGGATGACCTTTGCTTTGAATTCAAAAAAACGCTCAGCGTATCCCCTCTTCCCGATCAACCCGATACGGTTGCATTCCTGTATGGCCCCATCGTACTTGCAGGCAGGTGCGAAGGGCAGACTTTGACTGTTCGCGATACTTCGCACCCCGAGGAAATCCTTTGCCATGACAACGAACGCGAATGGGGGAATTGGAGAAGCACCTTCCGTACAACCGGCCAGGATAAGGACATTGCGTTTGTTCCTTTGTACCAGGTGGGATATGAGACATACAGCGTATACTTTCCTGTAAGAGAGGCTAATACCAAACCAAAACTTTAATGCTTCGTTGATACATACTTTTGTTTTTCGTTCTATTCTCAAATAACGAGCGTAGGGCGTGGGCTTGCTCCCACCGTCTTAAGCGGTGCCATAATGCCTTGAAACGGTGGCGAACGCCGGCCCCCGCACTACGCTGGGTCCAGAGATTCATTCATGTTTTGGAACAGTATAAGCTTAGGATGACATCAGGCGGGGTCAGGCTTGCTTTCAAAGCCCATGCTTATTGATGTATTCAATCTGTACAATCTTATTAAACGGCATCAAATACAATAGACTTGAGCGCCGCCTGGCCACTGCCGCGATAGGTGAGGTACAGGGACTGCTTCCCGTCCGGGAACGCTACCTCCGCTGTGAATTCCTCCCAACCATTCGTATAGCCTACCTGAATGGAAGCCAGCGCAGGCCCGTCCCACGATGTTTTGATGTCGAATAACCCGCCGGCATAGCCGCGCGTCCTGATGCCGATACGCCGCACACCGCGGCACTCAAAGTATTTGAAGCCAATGGTGGTAGAATCCATGATCCCGCCGATGTATCCTGTTTCAGGATCGCCGTCCCGCCCATCCTGCATCACCTTGGGCATGCCGGGCGTGCCGGACATCATATGCTCCTCTTTTGTAAACAGGTGACAGGCGATGCAGGCCGGATATTCACCCCGCCCCTCAAGCGGCCCGCCGTTCAAGCCGCAGGATGTGATCTCCGCCTGGGGAATCGAGCCGTCTGGCAGGATTTCTATCGGCTCCGCGCAGCCCTGGCGGCTGTACCATGTACCGTTGGTTTGCCGGTGGTAAAAGATGTACCACTGCCCCCCGATTTCAATGATGCTGCCATGGTTGTTGCCGCCATACGCTGCGGGCATACCGGCCGGCTTATAGGTATCGATGTGCAGGTCACAGTTGCTCACGATCACGCCTCCAAAGCGGAAGCCGCCGGTGGGACGTTTGCTTGTGGCATAGCAAAGTTCGTGCATGGCGGTG
>JAEZJP010000192.1 GCA_023415715.1 Bacillota bacterium | reverse complement strand
CCATTACCGAGGGCAAGCCTGAGGTAACGGATATCCTTCCCGCGGGGGCCATCACAAAGGAGAGGCTTTTGCAAGTGGCGGCTTCCGCCGAAAAGGGATCTGAGCATCCCCTGGGCGCGGCCATCGTAAGGGGCGCTGAAAAGGAAAACCTTGAATTCTTGAAAGGCGAAAATTTCACCGCCATTCCCGGCCGCGGCATTGAAGTGATGATTGACGGCACGAAGACACTGATCGGCAACAGAAAGCTGATGGACGAACGGGATATTTCCCTTATGGAGCTGGCTGCGGAATCCGACCGGCTTGCCGGTGAAGGAAAAACGCCCATGTACGTCGCCTTGGACGGAAGGATTGCCGGCATTATCGCCGTGGCCGACGTGGTAAAGGAAAGCAGCGCCAATGCCATCAAAAAGCTGAACGAAATGGGCATTGAAGTGGCTATGATCACCGGCGACAACGTAAAGACCGCGGAAGCCATCGCAAAGCAGGTGGGTATCACAAGGGTATTGGCCGAGGTGCTGCCCCAGGATAAATCCAGCGAGGTCAAAAAGCTGCAGGCCGAGGGCAGAAAAGTGGCCATGGTGGGCGACGGCATCAACGATGCCCCAGCGCTGACCCAGGCCGATGTGGGCATCGCCATCGGATCCGGCACCGACGTAGCCATGGAATCCGCTGACATCGTGCTGATGAAGAGCGACCTGATGGACGTTCCAACCGCCATTCAATTGAGCAAGAGCACCATCCGCAACATCAAGCAAAACCTGTTCTGGGCCTTTGGCTACAACACCGCGGGCATCCCCATCGCGGCAGGGCTGTTGTACCTGTTCGGCGGGCCGCTGCTGAACCCCGTCATCGCGGCAGGAGCCATGGCGCTAAGCTCCGTATCGGTACTTACCAACGCGCTGCGTTTAAAGAGATTCAAGCCTTATCATAAATAAATGAAAGAAAAGGATGGGTATCGGTTATGGTAAAAAAGATTTCTTTGGTGGCTCTCATTCTGGCGGCATTGTTCGTACTCGCCTCCTGCACCCAATTGGATGTGGTGGGCACGGAATCCGTAAATTCCTTTGAAAAGCTGATGACGGCAACTACCAGTATGGTCTCCAAGGATGAAATGAACGGCGGCTGGTCGCTGAAGGCGCCGGACGGCAGCGTAAGGTTCATCTGGAGCTGGGACTACAGCAAGAGCCCCCTCCACGACGTCATGCTGGAGCTGGACGCGACACCCTTTGTGAACGCCGGGCTGGATGTGAGCAAGCTTCCCGCAGGCATGGCCTATGACAACATGCTCATGGTTGGCACAAAGATCGGCACCCAGGCCCTTACCTACAATGGAGAAGCAACGCCCCTTGCATCCTTCAAAAAGATCGTGGAGCTAAAGCGCCCCGCCATCAAGTATCACACCGCGCTGGACCATTATGGCGTAGATCTGGGCAATGGAAACTCGTTTGAATGGGCAAAGGATATGAGCACCAATGACAAGGACATCGTGTTCGTACTTGATCCCAAGGTTCTGACCGACGCCGGCGTGGATCCTGCCAAGGTGGAAGGCTGGGTCTTCGCCAAGGTCAAGGTGGACGACGCCAACGGCAAGCCCATCGAAGTGGATAAATTTTTGAAGCCCTTCAGCCTGCAGTAATGTACGGCTGATAAAATAAGGAGGAAACAAGGATGCAAACGGTACTTTTGAATGTGGAAGGCATGTCCTGCTCCCATTGCGAAAAAGCGGTCAAGCAGGCCGTCGGGGCACTGAATGGCGTGAAGAATGTTGCGGTAAGCCTTAAGGACAAGACCGTGACCGTGGAGCATGACCCCGCCAAGGCCACCCTGGAGCAAATCAAGCATGAGATCGAAGACCAGGGGTATGAAGTAAAATAAGCAAAAGCAGTCAGAATCCCCTGCATTGCAGGGGATTCTGGCTTCCTGCCGAATAAATTGTTGAAAATGGAGGCGCAAGGCATGAAACATAGTTTAAAATCCCGGCTGTTCTCCGCCTTTGCGCTGGTCGTACTCGTAACGGTGGGCCTGATCAGCATCCTTGCCAACGTGCTGATCGAGAACCGCTTTACATCCTATATAACTAGGCTGCAGGAGCAAAAAACGCAGGAGATCACAACGATCATCAGCCAGCAATATGCAAGCCGCACAGATACGTGGGATGTGGCGGCCATCCACGCATTGGGCATGTCCGTACTGTATGACGGCTATGTGGTCAAGGTGTACGATACGGACAACCGTGTTCTGTGGGATGCGCAAACCCATGATATGAGTTTGTGCGCACAGATCATGGAAGATATTTTCGCGCGGATGTCCAAAATGTACCCGCAGATGAACGGCGGTTTTTCCACCAAATCCTTCCCTATGACAAGGGACGGCCAGCCGCTGGGAACGGTCAATGTCATGTATTACGGGCCGTTTTTTTTCACCGAAGAGGACAATTTGTTTTTGGGCGCCCTCAACACCGTTACGCTGGGGATCGGCGCGTTATCCTTGATAGTCGCCGCCATTGTGGGGGCTGTGCTGGCCAAACGGTTAAGCCAGCCCATACTTACAACTGCGGACGCGGCAAAGCAGATATCGGATGGCCATTATGGCGTCCGCATCCGGGAAAAGGCCAATGCGAAAGAAGTAAATCTGCTCATATCCTCCATCAACCACCTGGCCGAGGTACTGGAAAGGCAAGGCAAACTGCGAAAGAAGCTGACGGAGGATGTATCTCATGAACTGAGAACACCCATTTCCATCGTGCAGCTGCATATCGACGCCATGATCGACGGTGTTTGGGAACTGTCGGTGGATAAATTAAAAATCTGCCGCGACGAGATGGACCGCATGGAAAAGCTGGTGGGGGATATCGCAAGCCTGAGCGAGGCCGAGCAGGACGACCTGCAGCTTAACAAGACGCAGACGGATTTAAAGGAGCTTGCGCAAAAGGCGGCGGATTCCTTTGCGGCCGAAATCAAGAATAAGGGGCTGCACATAAAAGTGAACGGCAGGCCGGTCATGATTTTGGCGGACAGGGACAGGATCAGCCAGGTGTTGTGGAACCTTTTGTCCAATGCCGTCAAGTATACGGAGGCAGACGGGCATATCATCATGGAAGTTTTGGAAACGGCGGAAAACGCAGTACTGCGGATTTCGGATGACGGCATAGGCATCGCCAGGGAGGACCAGCCCCTCGTTTTTGAACGGCTCTACAGAACAGACAGGTCCCGCAGCCGCAACACGGGCGGCGCCGGCATCGGCCTGGCTATAGTCAAATCCATCGTGGAGGCCCATGGCGGTAAAGTCACCGTGGAAAGCGAGCCTGGGAAGGGCAGCTGTTTTGAGATCGTATTGCCCAAAAAATAAGCAGGAGGGCTGACTTGTGAAAATGTGGAAGCGCATAAAGAGGGCATTCCATAATTTCTTGTTGAAGCTTGGACAGGAAAACAAAGAGATGTTCGGGGACAGCACCCCGGATTGCTGCCGGCTGAACAGGCAGGATGCGGAACATAAGCGGTGAAACTGATTTTACTCCTTTCGCCGCAGCGACTGAAGGAGTAAAAGAGATGTTGCATGTGCAATAAAGGTAGTTACATTCATTATTTGTGTTGCCCATTTCTTACAGAAACATAGAAGTTAGTATAAGGCCCAAACCTTCCCGGTCTGGGCCTTTTTCTTTTGTTCAATTTCTGATATACTAAATTATGGAATTGTTGTATATTCACGCATGCTATTCCGATGGGACACGGATGGAGGCACCTCCATGGAGCAATGGAAAAGCAAACTCAAGGCAGACCCTACGGACTGGCTGCTGGAGGATACCGATCCTTCGGTGCGGTATTTCACACTGAAAGATCTTTTGGACAAGCCGGAAACGGATCATGCCGTTAAGGATGCAAAGCAAAGCATCATGAAAAAAGGAATGGCGCCAGACATCCTTTATAAGCAGCAGGATCCCGCGTACCTGAAAAACTACCCGGGGTTCTATACAAGAAAGTACGACGGCCTTGTGTGGACGCTGATCCTGCTGGCGGAACTTAACGCCACGGCCAATGAACAGATCGTAAAACAATGCGAATATCTGCTTGCCCATTCCCAGGAAACCGGGGACGGCGGCTTTTCCATGCATGAGGCGGCAAAAACGGGCGGCGGCAGGTTAAGCGAAGTGATCCCCTGCCTTACCGGAAACATGATCTTTAGCCTTATCCGCATGGGCTTTCTTGACGATCCGGGGGTTCAAAAGGGACTTAACTGGCTTGTGACATTCATGCGATTCAACGACGGAACGGAATTGGAGCCCCAGGTTCCGCCATACAGCCGTAATGAAACCTGCTGGGGCAGCCACACCTGCCACATGGGTGTAGTGAAGGCGCTCAAGGCATTCGGCGCCGTGCCTATGGAGAAAAGGACCGCCGAAATAAACGATACGGTTCAAAAGGCCGCCGAATTCATTTTGATCCACCATATCTACAAGCGCAGCCACAACCTGAACCGTGTATCAAAGCCCGGCTGGCTGAAATTCGGTTTCCCTTTGATGTACCAGACGGATGCGCTGGAAATACTGGACATCCTGACCGCGCTTAACATAAAGGACAGCCGCATGGAAGAAGCCGTGCGTGTCGTTATCGAAAAACAGGACGGCACGGGCAGATGGAGGTTGGAAAACACGTATAACAGCGACAGGCTGCTGATCCCTTTCGGGCAATTGAACGAACAAAGCAAATGGATCACGCTTAGGGCCATGAGGGTGCTGAAACGGTATGAATCGAATTAGCCCAAACTGGTAGTTTGTCAACTGCAGAAGTTGCGAATTTCACAATCCCTGGTAGAGAGATCAACAAACTAACAACGCCGTAGGGGCGATTTGTAATCGCCCGCACGTTGCGGCCAGTATGTGTTACTTGGCGGGCTCCGGAACACCGCCCTCGCCGGTGGCTCCGTAGCCCCTCCCCCGCCAGTGGCGGAGAAGGGAGGGACGGAGGAGGCTGGCGAAACAAGCGATGCAAGCGGCAGCGCAGCAGCGCGCCGATTGAGCCAGATGGAGGGAAATGGGCGGTG
>JAEZJP010000190.1 GCA_023415715.1 Bacillota bacterium | reverse complement strand
GGAACATGTTGATGCCGTCGCCGCCGTCCAGCAGCATGTAGTTGTGGGAAGCCAGGGTATAGGTCTTACTTACATCAATGGGCGCCCCGGCCACCAGCACGTCCTTCACGCGGCGCTCGCCGGCCACCTTCACAAAGTTCTTCTTGTCATCCGTCTCCACGGTGGAAGCCACGGTAGTATCAATGGTATAGCTCAGGCCGGAGACCTGCAGGAAGCCGCCGTTTTCTTCCGGCGCCAGGCGCGCGGCCATCTCCAGCGCGTCCAGTATCTCCTGGCCGGTGGCCTCCACAACGCAGCCTACATTGTTGAAGGGATGCACCGCGATCACTTCGCCAAAGGTGATATCCCCGGTATCAATGTCGGCGCGGACGCCGCCGCCGTTGACGAAGGCGATATCCGCCGGACCGTATTCATCCCCGGTCTTGCCGTTGCCCAAAACAAAGCGGTAAGCATCGGCGCACAGGTCGCCCAGGTTCGTCTCCCCAATGCGGACCCTGCGGTTGCCGGTCGTAGGATCAACAACTGTCAGCGCCACATCGGTATGCCCGACATTCTTGGCAAGGTCTGCGGCGAACTTGTTCTCGATATCCGTAATGAAAGCAAGGGTGTCCAGGTTCTGCTGGGTATATCCGCTGATCAGTTTGGTTGTGATGGTGCCGTCGGCCTTTAGGATCATGCGGCCAATATTGGCAAGCTTGGTACCAGTTTGGGTAAGCACCACCTGCTTGGAGCCATCCTTGTTGGGAAGCAGCTCGCTTTCATTGGTGCTGTGGGAATGCCCGTCGATAAAGGCGTCAATGCCCGTGGTATTGGCAATGACATCGGTAGAGCGCCACGGGCTGGACTGGGCGTCGATACCCAGATGCCCCACAGCGATCACAATTTCGGCGCCTTCAGCCCTGGCCGCGTCCACGGCTACCTGCACCGCAGCGTACAGGTCCTGGCCGTTGTTGGACTCGCAGAAGCCGTAAATATAGGCCCCGCTCTCGTCCTGGAAGTAGGCGGGCGTAGACTTGGTGAAGGATTCGGGCGTGGTGATGCCCACATAGGCCACCTTCCGCTCCCCGTAGGCTATGATGGTATAGGGCGCGTAAACCAGCTTGTTCGTTTTCAGGTCCGTGAAGTTGCTGGAAATCACTTTGGCCTTCATCTGCCCCATAAGCTCCTGCATGCGCGCCATGCCATAGTCAAACTCATGGTTGCCCGGCACAAATAGCGTGTACCCCACCTGGTTCATGATATCCGTAAGGTAAGATCCCTTCGAAAGGGTCCCGATGGCGTCGCCCTGCAGCGCGTCCCCCGCGTCCAGCAGCGTTACATTCTCCGCCCCAATAAGGGCAGCCATTTCGTCCCGGTAGGCCGCCACGCCGGCATAGCCGATGTTTGTAAGCTTCCCGTCCTTATCCGTTTTGGAATCCACCGCACAGTGCACATCGTTGGTGTACAAAATGACGATGTCCCCCGCCGCAGGCTCCACCCCGCCCGCTTTTAACGCCAAAGCAGCAGGCATCAAGCTAAGCGCCAGCGTCAGGACAAGCAGGATGGCAGCAGTCTTCTTCCAGATGTTCATACGATCCCTCCCCAAATGATCATTCGTTGTTCAGGCCGTCCCAATCGGGCCCCATCGGGCTCCATCAGGAACGGCCGGCTTCCAGGCCTTGGTTATAGTATACTGCAATACAGTAAATATATGGCATGGCTTATGTAAAAAACATGTCAGAGATCATGCAGCCGCTCATTTACATTCGGCTGATCGGTGCCTATACAGTAAATTAATGATTCGTCATTTACATCTGGTTGTTTACGAAATAAAGCTTCTACTTCCCCGGGCGTTTTACCCCTTACAATACAGCATTCTTGTTAGTTTCTCTACGGGGCGTGACAGCTTGGTAAATCCATTCATCTTTGCCTGAAAGCCGTAGGGGCGATTATGAATCGCCCGCATGTTGCGGTCAGGATGTGTCACTTGGCGGGCGATTCATAATCGCCCCTACGGTGTCGTTTGTTTGTTGACCTCTCTGCCAGAAATTCGTTACTTCTGCAGCCCTAAATCAACCAGTATAGGCCAGTTTATCAATCAAGACGGATTGAATAAAGAAAACACATTTTCTATGAATCGGAAGGGCAACCACGGAACCATCCCATGTATTCCCGAATTTTCACTTCCCAATTCGCACGGGTTCCTCAGCCCCATCCTTGGACAGCACATACAGTTCCTGACCGCCTTTTTTCTGCACGGCTAGCATACTGTCAAACACATAGATCTGGTCCACCGCAAAATCAGCAATCTTTTCAGGCGTGTCCGGGCTTCCTGCGGAAACGCGGTACAGCCTGTTTTTGTCTTTTGCGTTTGCAAAATACAATGTATCCGCGTCGGAATTGATTGCGCCGGCTTTCAAATTACCAAAGGCTGCTTTTTCGCCGCCGGAAAGCGGAATACGGAAAAGCGATCCGTCCTTTGCGGCATAGAACAAAAAGTCTTCCTCGTTTATGCGGGAGATGGTATAGGCGTACGCCTTTTCATCCGTCAGCTTCTGCGCAACCTCCCCGTCCAGCGCGACGCGGTACAGGCAGCCGTCCTCCGCGTTTTGAAGATAAGCGTATCCGTTGTAGGGAAACACCCTGTCCGCCTGCAGCTCTTTCCCATCGTGATAGCAGCGCATGGGAACCGCGCCACCGCCGCCAAGCGGTATGCGCTTTAAAATGCCCTTTTCTTTTCCCTGGATATACAGCACAATTTCATTGGTAACGGAAAGACAGGTGATTTCTTTCCCGCCAAGGTCAATCAGTGTCGCGCGCCCTTTTTTGCCGGCCGGGTCGCGGCATATGCGCGTGATGTATCCGCCCTCCGCATCGTGGTCACTTAACTGTTCGGATTCCTGATAGTAACGGTGGTAGTAATACAGGTTGCTGCCTATGGAATCCAGCCAGCCGTACTCCGGGGCGGAAAATAGTTGAGCCGCTTTTGTATAAGGCCTGTCAATCGCATACAACTTGTGCTTGGCGCTTATGAAGTACGCGGTGTCGTTGCCCTCTTCCATGGTGACGCGGCCGCCGTTTATGCTGTTGGCAACGCCGGTGAGCGTGTCGTTTCCCTCCCCGATGACGCGTGCATCCTCCCCGCCTGAAGTCAGCACATCCTCAGAAAACGGACCCACCACAAGCCTTGTCACGCAAAACGTTGTTTCGTCGTCGCCGTACGCCACCTGCAGGGCGAACGGGAATACGCCTTCGCGCTTGGGCGTGCCGTAGATGACGCCATCCTCCGTGATGTCAAGTTCGGAGGGGAAGACGTTGCCGCCCTCCGGGTTTGTGGTCAGGGTGACCACATACGGTATGTCATCGCCCACAACCTTGACCCGTGCATGATAGTATACGCCAACCATTGCCTCCGGCAGGCTTTCATCTGCAAAATGGACGCTGCCGCCTATTGCCGATCCCATGCACCCGAGCAGCAGCATCGTACATACAAGCAATAATACGGTCGTTTGCTTAATTTTCATTTTTTCTTCTCCTTGTTAAGGTCCTGCGCCTGCTCCACGGTCATGCTCTTGATTTGCTATGCAAGTTTTGTCAAAGGTTGGATGTAAGAAAAGTATATAAAAAGGGGTCCTGCATGTCAAGTGCGCCAAATGCAGGATACATGTGCTCTTTGGCAGCAAAACACCGCTTGATGCGCCGGCTCATATCCTAAAGGTGAGTATATGGATAAGGATGGGATCATCATGCAGGATAGATACAGCGCATTAAATGCAATGAATATGGGAGGCCTGACGGATGTTCCGGGCATTCTTGTGGGCAATGCCGAGGATGTAAGCGGCCGCACTGGCTGCACGGTCATACTATGCCCGCGCGGAGCGGTTGCCGGCGTCAATGTGAGCGGAGGATACCCCGGCACCATGAATACCGACATTCTTCGTCCCGGCGAAGCGGAATATCCCGTGTATGGCGTGCTGCTCACAGGCGGCAGTTTCTATGGGCTGCCGGCCTCGGGCGGTGTGATGCGCTGGATCTTCGAGCAGGGGCTTGCCAACGTTCCGCTCGTGCCTGCCGCAGTTATTTTTGACCTTCTATACGCCGAGGGCGCGACCCCTCCCACGCAGGAATTGGCGTATGCTGCCTGCCAGGCGGCAAATTCGGGACCCGTGGCCGAAGGAAATGCAGGCGCCGGAGCCGGTGCCACAATAGGCAAAATCTATGGACAGCCGATGAAGGGCGGATTAGGCACCGCATCCCTGCATATTCCGGGAGGGCCCACGGTGGCGGCGCTGGCAGTGGTCAATGCCCTTGGCGACATATGGGATCAAGGCCATATCGTCGTTGGGGCGCGGTGCCCGGATGGAACCTTCGTCAACCAAACCAGGGCAATGTTAAACGGCGTGCCGTCGCCGCTGTACTACCAAAGCACCACGATCGCCGTGGTAGCCACTACGGAATGGCTCAGCAAAGCCGAGGCAAACCGGGTGGCAAGGCTTGCCGATGATGGAATGGGCAGGGCCATCTCCCCCAACCACACGCAATGGGATGGGGATACCATCTTCTGCCTCTCAACGGGTTCTACAACAAGCAATATGACGCGGGATGCCGTCGTCACAATCGTAGGCACGGCAGCCGCGGAGGTGCTGCAAAAAGCGATCATAAGGGGAGCGCTGGCGGCGCAGCCGCAATAATCCAGACAGCAAACGCACGCGTCAGTCCCCGTCCGTTATAAGGCGTGCTGCGGGAGACAGCTTTTCCTTAAGGTGCGGGAGGAAAACGGAAGGGTGGTATTCAATATTTGCGACAATAGCGCCGGCATGGCGCAGGAAGAGGTCCTCGGCCTTTTACAACGGGAGTCAAAGGGGTACGGGCTGAAGAACGTGGATCGCAGGCTGTCCCTGATATACGGGGAGGATTACGTTTTCCAGGTGGAAAGCGAGCCCCGGAAGGGAACATGTGTGACCATCGCCCTGCCTTGCAGCCATGCGCCCTCAGCATGACGCGGCGCTTAAGACGTATGGCAGGTTTTGATACTGGCAGTTTGATCACATATACATCGGCGAATCCACCTTCGGGTGGTGATATTTGATCCCTTTGGCCCTGCTCCAATGCTGTATGGCGCCTTGCGGGCACCATTCATCACAGGCAAAGCACATTTCACACCTGTGCTGAAATTCCGGCCGTTTATTGACAAGCTGAATGTTTTCAACCGGGCAAACCTTTACGCATTTTCCGCAGCCAATGCAGCGGTCATCCACCGCTATGCTCCTGTCGGTAAGTGGCATCAATTCACGTACGGTCAATGTTGAATCCTCGGGCTCCTTTGCTTTTTTCCTCAGATCCCGAAGGATGGGATCATGCATCAGCCTGAAAAGCGGCGTCATCAGGAAGAAAAACAGCGTCTTGGCGGGGCCGCATATCGTGCCCCTGCCATGTAAAATACGGCCGCTGATGACCTTTATTTTTTTGCCGCCTTTTCGTATGATGTAAGCCTGGTCCCTATTGATAGGGACCGGTATATGATCGTAGTCCAGGTTGTTCATAGGAAGCCTTAATGAAAACATCGCCGGCAGCTTTCCGCCGCACTCTTCGATGATACTTTTCATTTTTATCAGGGATGGCAGCGCGTTCACGCACTCATAGCCGCCGCAGGTGCAAACCGCAAAAATGCGAAGCTGTTTGATGTTTTCGAGCTTCCTTAAAAAACGCTCCACAATGGAAGGAACGCCCGCTGCCAAAGCGATATATGACGGGAATACGATTCCGGCGGTTTCCGTATCAACATGGATTTTTTCCATATTCATGACAGAGGGTATGGAAACAAGTTTCCCGTTTACCTTTTCCGCTATCTCCTTTGCGGCTATATATGAATTTCCGGTCCCCGAAAAATAGAAAACCGTTATGCTCATAGGCAGCCTCCAGACAGCCGCGGTATATAAGCCTCCAAACAGCAGCGGTAAGATTTGAACCTTTGCTGATGACATTATATTCAATTTTTCCATCAAGCGCCAGTAGTTGTTTTTTGATTCAGCGTTACAGTCGCGTTGAACATGCCGTCTTTTGCAGTAAAGGAAAAGAGGCCGCCATATCTTTGGGCAATGGATGCTATGCTTCTTGTGCCGATGCCATGTTCATGGTCTTCGGGAACAGGGAACTCCCCGTCAAAGCGCACTTCCCCCCTAAAAGGATTGCTGATGCGGATGTAAAGCTGCCCGCAATGCTCCCTGCAGTCCACCCTGATATTTTTTTCAGCCGGGTCTGTTAAGCTTTTGCAGGCGTTGATGGCGTTGTCCAACGCGTTTGCAAAGACGAGCCCTAGTTCCATGCTGTCGATGGCGATGCCACTCGGGATTACGGCCTCACAGTCCACCGTTATACCCTCGGCGTTTGCCCGGCTGATGAGGGAGGATAAAATGGCGTTCACCGCGTAGTTTTCGCAGTATTTTTTGACGGCGCCGTTTGTCAGGCTCCCGTCCAGCTTCTTCAAATAATCCCTGGCCTCCGCTAAGTTGCCATCTTGAAGGAACGCGTTGATGGCGCTTATGTGGTGCCTCATGTCGTGGCGGAGCATGCGCATACCGTCCACATGATCGATCAAGGCCTTGTATTCGTTTTTGTACATCTGCGCCTGCACGGTCAGCAATTCCTTGTCCTGCTTTATTTGCAGAAACTCCAGTATGTTTTTGAAGTTCATAAACACGATGGTGTAAAAAATGAATGTCATGGCGAAAACAAGGGCCAAAACGAGTACATTCTCCGGCCGGCTCCCGATGTTGGAAGGATAATACTGCAGCAGGGAAATAATATTGATCAGCAGAAACGGGATCAGCGACAGGAAGCCCCAGCCCTTTTGAAGCGTCTCCGTAAGGCTCAAATAAGGCTTCCTGATCACTTTGGCCGTATACAACGTGATCAGGAGGAAGCTTAAAAACTTCACGCCGTATTGCAGGACCGGATTGCTTGTATATATTTCTGCAATGTATCCTAAAAAACTGGAGAGCATACCGAAAACGGTAACGGTCAGAAGCGAAAACAAGACCCGGAACCCCTTGTGCCTGGACAGGAAATGAAAGCAAAGGAAACCTGGAACACCAATGGTAAAAAGGGAGATGGATGCATATACCTTCTCCCCGCCAATAAGATAAACGGCGCAATTTGCTATATAGATCGCGCCCTGGAATATAGCGACGTATACGGCAGATTTGCCTCTTGAATACCTCATCGGCGTCAAATAGGCCATACAGACAGCCAAACACGCAATTTTGTGCAGAAGATATAGGATCATCGTTCACTCTTTTCCTTATCTGAAAAAGTAATCAAAGTAGGCGTCTTTCACCTGCCGGTAGATATTTCTGGAAATGGGGATCAATTGCCCGTCTGTCAATATGAAATCCTTGTTGGTAACGCTTTTTACATAATCCATATTCACAAAAAACGACTTGTGGCAGCGTACGAACCGCCCGTCCGCTGAAAGTGTGCTTTCATATTCGCTCAAGCTGCCATAGCAGACGACCAACTCGCTGTCCTTTACGTGGAAATGAACGTTATGATTGGCGCTCTCCACATATAAAAGCGCGCGCAGCTCCACTTTGGTGAGCCTTGCGCCGCTTTTGAGCATAATGCTGCTGCCATGCTCAATCCCGATGGCAAGCAGGGCTTTGCTGATGAGGGAAAACAACTCTTCCTGATGTACGGGCTTGAGAAGATAGTAGAAAGCGCCCACCTTGTAGGAATCCACCGCGTACTCCGGCGACGACGTAAGGAAAATGATTTTGCCAAAGTCCCCGCAATCCCTGAGTTCCCGGGCCAGCTCCATGCCGTTCATGCCAGGCATGATAATGTCCAGGATCATCATGTCGAACATGCCCAGCTTTTTAACGCCGCCAAGCAGGCTGTCGCCGTCAGGGTATGCGTATACCGCAATATCCGCTTCCTTTTGATAAAGCGAAACATACTGCTCCAGTAAACCTCTGATCTTTTGAAGTTCCATGGGGTCATCATCGCAAACGGCAATTCTCAAACACTTTCCACCTTCCCCCTGGAAACATTATACCATGACTGGAGGACATCATTTTACATGTCGCGTAGAAAAACCGACATGTTTCGCAGTCTACCGGCCAACAATTCACCTGTCTGATATGATGCAATGGGATTTTGATACGCATAGCGTTTAAGCTGTCCGGCGCCTTAAAAGGGAAAGGATTCCCGATGGGCACAAAGCAGGGAGGCTGCACAAATGATTGTAAACAACAACATCGCCGCTTTGAACACATTCAATCACTATGCCCTCAATCAAAAAAGAGTAACGGGGTCGCTTTCCAAACTATCCTCCGGCCTTCGGATTGTAAGCGCGGCGGATGATTCGGCCGGCCTTGCCATATCCGAAAAGATGCGGGGGCAGATAAGGGGCCTTCACCAGGCCTCAAGGAACGCACAGGACGGCATTAGCCTTATACAGACGGCTGAAGGCGGCCTGAACGAAACGCAAAACATTTTGGGGCGGCTGAAGGAGCTGGCAATTCAGGCTACCACAGATACGTATTCCGCTGCGGACCGGGCTGTCATTCAGGATGAGGTTGACCGCCTGACACAGGAGATCACAACCATTGCGGATTCCACCTCATTCAATGCAAAGAAATTGTTAAGCGGCAGCTATGACGCGTCAGGAGGCGGCAGTTCGCTGAAGCTTCAAATCGGCGAAAGCGATACGCAGACGGCGCTTGTGAACATCGCTGCAATGGACGCACAGGCTCTGGGCCTCACAGCGGGAAGCAGCACAAGCGGCGGAAGCGGAGGCAGTGTCACGAAAACGGACGGATCAAACATCACTTCCTCCGTTGCGGGCACACCGGGCTTTGCAGTTGACGGCGAGACGATAACCCTAACTTACACGCAAGGCGATCCGGGAATACCCGGCACCCCCGGCACGCCAGCCAGGACAGGGCGGGGTGAGAACGGCGGAGCGAACCTCAGGACAGCGATTGCCGCAGGTTCCGACATAATGCTGACCATCAGCATGAATGGGTCAGTGGCTGCTACCTTTACAGCAACGGATTTCAGAGACTGGAACAGCTCTGCCGGTGTACAAAACGGGTACGATTTTCATGATCTGCTGGCGTCGAAACTCCCGGCCAACATGTCGGAAAGAAACGACTACGGCACTGACTTTTGGTTTTTGTCCACAACGGGAACAGGCGCGTCGCAGACATTGCAGATTGATGTGACAGGCAGTTCTTCTGCTGAAAAGCAAGCCATCTACCTGGGTATGTTTGGCTTTATAGACGACAGCGTCACAGTGTATGGAACCGACGGCACACCCGGCACCCCCGGCACGCCCTCCACCGTGACGATCTCGGATAGCAGCGGGCACACCCAGGATGTTACCTTAAGCGACAGCGACACATCATTTTCTGGCAGCGGATATTTCTCCGGCCTTTCCGTAAGCCTTGCAGGCGGCAGGCAGCTGAACGATCTAGATGGAGGCAGTTCTTCCTCCATCACGTTTGCCACATCCGGCGGGAGCGGAGGCGGAGGCGGCACCGGCACGGGCGGCATTGATGTTTCCACAAGCGAAGGGGCACAATCTGCCATCCCCGTGATCGACAATGCCATTTCCACCGTTCTTAAAGAACGCTCCAACCTGGGCGCGCTGCAAAACCGCCTGGAGCATACCATCAATAACCTGGGCACAGCCAATGAAAACCTGTCCGCAGCAGAGTCGCGCATCCGCGATGCTGACATGGCCATGGAAATGATGGATTACACCAAGGAAAACATACTTTCACAGGCGGTTACCGCTATGCTGGCGCAGGCCAACCAACAGCCGCAGCAGGTTTTGCAATTGCTCCAATAATATAAACTACAAAACACACTCTTGTTACGCTCTGGAAACCGGGCTATACGGGCAATTGAAAATCGCCCCTACATCCAAAGAGATAATTGCCGATTCTTCTAAGCACCTGCAAGCCGGAAGAAAAGCAAACTTAGCTCTATGATGTAGGGGCACTTATCAATCGCCCGCCTGTATCGCGATATTTACAAATCGGTATTTAAAGCTGTCTGAACCGCCTTTATCTTGCCCTTACTTAAGCGCCTAAATCCTTCGCGCCTTCCGCATGACTTACGGCTTTTATACGCACAAACTGCGACACCGTAAAGGAGACAGCCATCAGTACGAAGGGAAAGACCACCATCATGAACCTGGCGGCGTTGCCGGGCTGCAAGCCTGGTTCCGTACCGGACTGGAAGCCGAACCACAGCCCCAGCAGAGCGAACACCCCGCTTCTGATCAAACCGGAAAGGCGGGTGACAAAGCTGATAGCGGCAAAGAACGTGGCCTCGCGCCGGACGCCATTGCGCTTTGCATCCTCCTCAATGAGCTCCGAATTGACCATGTCCAGGTTGGCGGTTACCCCCGCAATGCCGATACCCACCAGCACGCCGGCCACAGAGGCGAACACGATATCCCCTGCAAAGTACATAACGCCAAGTGAAAGCGCAAGCCACAACAGTGCCAGCCTCCACACCTTCAAGGTGCCCAGGCGGTTGATGAGCCTGTACCAAACGTACATGGAAGGGATCGCCGAAACAAACACGCAGGCGGAGAGGATGGTGGCCATCTCATCCGGCTGACCCAAGGCATACTTGATGAAGAACGGGATGCCTGCAAGCAGCAGCCCGGTGGTGGCCTGGTAGAAGAAGTGGGAGACCGACACCAGCCAGAAATTGCGGTTAAGTGCCACAGCCTTGAACGTCTCTTTCACCGTGGGCTGGGGAAGCGCGCTGAAGTCCTCCCGCTCGCGGCAGCCCAGGAACGAATACAGCATCAACAAGCCGCCAAGCAGCCCCAGCACAACCGCCGTAAGCGTATAACCCATCGCCTGGTCGCCGGTGGTATTTGCAAACGCCTTTACGATCATGGGCACAAGCGACACGCCGATGATCATGCCCACCAATTGCAGCGCCTGGCGGATGGCGTTGGCGCGGTTGCGCAAGCCAGTCTCCCGGAACAGCTCCGGCAGCAGGGAATGGTAGTTGACGGTGGCTATGGTATTGGCAGTCTCGGTCAGCATCAGAAAGAAGGTAAAATAAACGGCCAGCAATGTCCCAGTCCCAAGCGAAGACGGCGGGCTGAAAAACAGTACGGCCGCCACCGCAAACACCGGCGTGCCGGCTAAAAGCCATGGCTTGCGCCGCCCGAAGCGTGTGCGCGTGCGGTCGGAAAGGAAACCGGTGATGGGATCATTGAACGCATCCCAGATGGAGAACAGCACCGTGGCGATGCCGATGGTGGTAAGCGGAAGGCCCAGCTTATCGTTGTAAAAGAAGGTCCCGTAGGAAACATACATGTACCCCGTAATGGAGAGGCCGAACATTGCCAGTGCGTAGCGCCACGGTTTGTTGTACTTGTTCTTCATGATTTCTCCCTCCGCTTCCGTCTTGTATGGGTACGTAATTCTTCTACATATTCTCCGCGTCCACAAAGCAGTGCATATGCAAAGGCGACAGTACCTTTAACCCTTCGCCCAATTGAAAACCCCGGTCCTTGGCCAGCTCCGCGCCTTTCATATGGAAATACACCCTGTACATGGCCAAAGTTTGTTCGTCCATCTGGCTTAAGTGCAATGCAATAGCCTCAAACTTTTTCTCAAAGCAGGCGCCGATGTCGATTACCGTATTGGGCCGGGCGGTAAAATAGAACCCTATGGCCCGCGCAGACCAGGGGATCATACCGTCCTCCACCGGAAAATGGGCGTCGCCGCTTAGGTGAAAGGCGTTGGCCGCTGCGCGCCCGGTTACCACATGGTCGTAATGCCCCTCGTAATGAAGGTACGGATCCGGACAAAAGATGACCTCCGGCCGGGCCTTCCTGATCACATGGGCTATCTCTACAGACAGGCCAACTACATCGCTTAACGTGCTGTCCCCGTGGGATAAATAGTGGAACCACTTTACGCCAAGGTGATGCCCGGCCGCCTCCGTTTCACGCCTTCGCTCAGCTGCAGTCTGCTCTTTCGTGGCTGTCCTGTCCTTGTTGCCCAGGTCGCCATTGGTGACCGTCAGATAGTGCACTTCACAGCCGGCTTCCGCAAGTGCGGCAATGGTCCCGCCCATGCCCACCTCATTGTCGTCCGGATGCGGCTGGATGCAAAGAACACGCTTTGCATCCATGATCTTGGGCGGCGCAAGCATGGCCTTTACGTCAAAAGAAAACTGCTCCATATGTTTTTCCCCCGTCGTGCTCATGTATATAAATCATACCATAATCCGGTTTAAAATACGATCCTGTTTCTGTTGAATGATTCATATAACTTCAATCCATAACGATATTTCCCTTCATTTCTTGACAGATTGGCTGATACTGGCTATTATTGCTATGCTTTGATATAGAATATTGAAATCAAGAGCGGGACTGGAGACGGACTATGAAGCTTTTTGGCCCGCCAAGGGGAAAGGAAACGCTTCCCCGGTATTTATTCAAATACATGCCGCAATTCATCATCTCCTCCATCGGCGGCATCGTCTACAACACAGTCATCGTCCTCGGCCCCATTTTGCTGGGAAACCTGATCGATTTTGCCGGCGGCGGCGCCGGGATAAAAGTTATGCTTTCCGCGGTTTATTTCGTGGGCGTAACGGCCTTCTTTCAGCTTGCCCGCTTTGTCAAGCGCTGGTTCATGCGCGATCAGTTCAACCGCGTGGCCTGCGACCTTAGGCAGACCTTTATGGAACGGATGCTTGTAAGACCGCTGCCCGAGCTGGAAAAGGAAACTGTAGGCGATTTAATGTCCCGGACGGTTGGAGATATCACCCTGGTAGTGGATACCGTGATGACCACACTCAACGAAGGCTGGGATACATGGCTTTTGATGATCTCCTATTTTGCAGCACTGATGTTCAAGGATTGGAAGATTACGCTGATTGCTTCCATCATGGTTCCTTTGACCATCCTGCTTGCGCAAAACATGCGGCATATCCTGTATAAGTACTCCATGGCGGCAAGAAAGGCAGCCGCCGCATCCAGCAGCGGCTTAACGCGATATCTGGACGCGGCAGCGGTGCTCCGGCTGTTTGGCCGTGAGGCTTCCGAAGCGGAGGGAATCCGGGCGTCGTTTGAAAAGCAGACAATCTATAACATAAAGGAGATGCTGCTTAGGCAGGCTCTTTTGCCTGTATATTCGCTGATTGCCGGCCTTGGCATCGTTGCGGTGATTGCAATGGGCGGTAAAATGGTGGTATCTGGTGATTGGACAATCGGATCGTTCAACGCATTCCTTGTGATGTTTATCGCCTTTTCCGGCCGTACGCGGGTGGCTGCCCGCGTATTCAACCGCTGGCATGGTGCCAGAGCCGCTTGGAGCAGAGTCAAAGAGAAGCTGATCAAGTCATCTGATTTGCCTTCCGGGGAGGCCGCCGGAAAACCGGATTGCCTGGAGCTGCGTGTAGAGAACATGAGCTTTGGATTTGATCGCGGCAGCGATATTCTTCATAACATCAGCTTTACGGCCAAAAAGGGGCAAATCATCGGCATTACGGGCGCAGTAGGCTCCGGCAAAACATCGCTCGCCTGCGCATTGACAGGGCTGTATCCATATCAGGGAAGCATCACGCTTGACGGCACGGAGATAAGCGGCCTGCCTTCCGAAGTACGAAGCAAGCTGATTGCCTATACAGGCCATGAACAGTTCCTGTTTTCCATGTCCATAAGAGACAATATCCGTTTTTCGGATGAAGATGAAAGAGCGATCGACCAGGCTCTTGCGGCTTCCGCCTTGAAGGAGGATATTGCTTTGTTTGATGCCGGGCCGGATACTGTGGTCGGCGAAAAGGGCATGAGGGTGTCCGGCGGGCAAAGACAGCGTATCGCAATGGCGAGGGCAATTTATACCGGCGCCCCTGTGCTGATCCTGGACGATCCGTTCTCTGCCGTGGACATCGCAACCGAAGCTGAGATCATTAAACGCTTGAAGCAGGATTATAAAGACCGGATTGTGCTGCTGTTTACCCACCGCCTGACGGCATTCCCCTATGCAGACAGCATACTGGTTTTGGACAATGGGAAGATCATAGCGCAGGGAACCCACGATTCGCTCATGAAAGAGGAAGGCCTGTACAAGGAAATCTACAACGCCCAGGTGTTCATGGAGGGGAATGCAAACGCGTAAGAAAAATGAAAACAGCTTCATAAGGAAGGCTCTTATCCATACAACAAGAAGATACTACCCCTATGCCATCATGCTGCTGCTGGCTGTGGCTGCCGGCGCGGTGATCAATACATGGCCGTCTTTGGTGCTGAAGCGTGTTGTGGACGGGCCTTTATCATCAGGCGGGCAGGGCTTGTGGCAATATGCGTTCCTGTACCTGGGGGCTGTGCTGCTTTTGGGTCTTAGCGACCTTGTGCGGGAATACGGCGCTATGGTCTTTGGCCAAAGGGTGCTTCTGCATGTAAGGTCACAAATGCTGGAAAGGCTTCAATTGCTGCCCATGTCGTATTATCTGAACATACCGGCAGGTGAGACCATAACCAGATTTACGGCGGACATGGATACGGTCAATACGCTCTTTGCTTCTGGGATCATCAGCGCGATAGCCGATTTGCTTAAAATCATCGGCTTGATTGCAGCGCTGTTTTCACTCGCCGCAACATTGGGGTATATCGCGCTGGGTTCCCTTCCCATCATATACCTTCTGGCCGATTATTTCAGAAAAAATATCTATCAAAAGCAGCTTGTTGTCCGCAAGCGCGTATCGGACATCAACACTGGTATACAGGAGATTTATTCAGGCATGAAGGTCATCAAGATCTTCGGAAAAGAGCGGTTTTTTGCTGCGCGGTTCGAACCTCTGCTGGAAAACCACCGCATCGCAATGAACGCCAACAGCATCTATGATGCCTGGTTCCCCTGCATCATGCAGACGCTCCGCGCCGCGGTGATTGCCCTGGCTATCTTCCTTGGCGCGGCCAACAACACAACGCCCATCGCGCTCTCACTTTCTCTTGGCACGCTGGCAGCAGCGGCAGACCTTTTTATACGCCTGTTTGACCCTATTGAAGCAGCTTCTACAGAAATACAGACCATTCAACAAGCCATGGCGGGCTTAAACAGGGTCAAGGCCTATTTCCATCAGGAAACTGAAACTATTGAAAAGCTTGATGCATCTACTGCAGACAAAATGGATGACGTGTCTGTCCGAGTGGAAGATATATATTTTGCTTACCAAAACGGCAGGAATGTTTTAAGCGGCGCATCCATGACGGTGCCGGCCGGCACCAAGGCTGCCATTGCCGGCAGAACCGGATCGGGCAAAACCACGCTGATGAATCTTGTGGGCGGGCTTTACACGCCCGGGAGCGGCAGAGTAACCATCGGCGGGGTTGATCCATACCGGCTCCCTCCGTCGGCACGGCGAAGGCTGGTTGGCATCGTCCCGCAGACGGTCGTGCTGTTTGACGGCACAATTTATGAAAATGTGACTTTAAGAGACGATTCCATTACAAAAGAACAAGTGGAGAATACCTTGAAGACGGTCGGATTATATGATGTGATCGGGCGGCTGCCGTATGGATTGGATACGGTCATAGGCGAGGGGGCGCAAAAGCTGTCCTTTGGCCAAACGCAATTGCTTTCGCTGGCAAGGGCCATCGTCACCGATCCGCCTCTGCTTTTGCTTGACGAGCTGACATCCGGCATGGACGCGGTAACAGAACGGCAGGTGCTGGGCGCCATTCGCCAAATCAGCGGCGGCAAGACG
Source organism: Bacillota bacterium (assembly GCA_023415715.1). Classification (GTDB taxonomy): domain Bacteria; phylum Bacillota; class Clostridia; order Christensenellales; family Aristaeellaceae; genus JAEWAH01. Next base: position 14,110 of record JAEZJP010000190.1, on the reverse strand, counting down.
GTCATCACCATCAGCCACAGGCTGTCCGGCATCATCGACGCCGAAATGGTGCACATCATGGAACGGGGCCGCATTATGGAAAGCGGCAGCCCGCAGGCGCTGGCTAAGAAGGAAGGCTGGTACTTAAGGTATAAACGGCTGGAAGACCGAAACTGGAGGATTTCCTGATAAAGTAAGGATGTGGTATTTTCTTTCACTTTCCGGACAAATTCCAAATGATTGTTCAATAATGAATTTTTTATATGTTATTGATCTTCCATACAGAGTTTTCTGAAAAGTATAATATCAAAACAGAACACAACATTCCATAACGGACTTCAAATTCACCATAAGGAGAATGCCGGATATGAAGACAGTGAATCAACCGCAAACGCCCCTATCAGACGAAGACAATGAGATCAAAAATCAAATGGAAAAGGTAGTGGATTCCTACGATGCTTACATGAAAAAAATAACCCTCGGGCGGGAGAACAAACTGCGGGAGATGACCGTGAACCTGGCGCAGGTGAAGCCGGGCGACAGCGTGTTGGAGGCAGGCTGCGGCACAGGCACGCTGACCATCGAAGCCAAGCGCAAAGCCGGGCCCCTGGGCAAGGTTTTCGGGATCGATATTATTCCCGGCATGATTGAGCTAGGCAGACAAAAGGCCGCGAAAGCCAACCTGGATGTTACCTTTCAGCTGGGCAGCATTGATCAGATTCCTTTCCCTGACGGGCAATTCGATGTTGTTATGTGCAGCTTCATGATTTTCCATATGTCTGAAGCGGTGAGGCGCAAGGGAATCGAAGAAATTTACCGGGTGCTGAAACCCAAGGGGAAGCTTACGGTGATCGATCTTTCCCTGCTTGTTCATCGCTTTCCCAGAGCAATTGTAAAACTATTTTTGGGGTTCATGCTCAATCACGATTTGAAAGAACTGCTTCCCTTTATGGAGAGAACAGGCTTTGCAGGAACAGAGCTTATGCCGGCAAAATTCCGGATCTTCGGTCTTCCGGTTCTTTCGTATGTACGGGGAAGTAAACCATGAAGGCTAATTTCGTTTTCGCATATAGGGAAGCATGAACAGGATGGCTGCAAGGCCATCCTGTCCGCCGTAAAACTCACTGCATGCCTGGGAATACTCACTCCAAAAGTTTTTCCATTGCGCTATATAAAACCTTGCGCATTGCATCCCAATCTGGTTCCGCGGAAGGATTGGCCTGCTCAGCATCATCCGGCAGCGTGATTACCAGCCCTTCATCCTTTTGTGCAAACACGCGCCGGAACAAAGCCACTGCCTGGCCTGCGGGAAGATTTGTTTCGACGGAGCCGAGCATCGAAAAGCCAAGCCCGATCAAATCCCACACGCTTTTCCCCTTTGCTTCCCCAGGCTGCATGGATATGAAAGCGCCGGTTTCCAGGCAGACATACTTTTCGAGCGGCAGCTGCAATTTTTCCCCGATGGATATCAATAGCCTGTTAACCGAATCCGCGTTTTTAGCGTCAAACGCACTGCACGCAAACATAGAGGGCTGAAGCGTTGCCTTCAGTGCCTTCCCGGTGGATGGATTGACGAAAATCAGCAGGATGGTTTTTACCGATGCTTCCCCAGATCCGCTGTGGAGGATCACGGAAACAGGCAAAAGACCTTCAAAGCTTAAAGCGCCTTCCAGAGGCTGCGCGATGGCGTTTGTGACCATCAAGCACAGGCAAAGGGTGAGAATCCAGAGCTTTCTTTTCATTGTATGGCCTCCTTATTCATAATGCTGCCGTCCTGTACCCAAATCATGCGGTTTCCATAGGCAGCCGCAGTCTTGGAATGGGTAACCATGATGACCGTCTTGCTTTGTTCACGGTTGATTTCCTGAAGAAGTTTCAAAATTTCCGTTCCGGTTTTACTGTCCAGGTTGCCCGTTGGTTCATCCGCAAAAATGATATCGGGGTCACCTATCAGCGCACGGGCAATCGCCACGCGCTGCTGCTGGCCGCCGGACAGCTCGCGGGGCGTGTGGCGCCGCTTGTCTTGAAGCCCTACAATCTCCAGAATACCAGCCAAGCGCTTTTCGTAAGCACCCGCCTTTTTGCCATCCAGCAGAACAGGCAAGAGAATGTTCTCTGCAACGTTCAGGTTGGGGATCAGGTTGTAAAACTGGAATACGAACCCTATGCTGCGCCTGCGCATTTTGCTTTGCGTTTCGTCATCAAAGCCGGATATATCGCGGCCGTTAAGCAGAACGCTTCCGCCGGTCGGCTTGTCAAGGCCGCTCAATATGTACAGCAGCGTGCTTTTCCCGGAACCGGACGGGCCCATGATGGTGGCAAACTCGCCGGATTCGACGCCTACCGATACATTCTTCAAAACATGCGATACGGTATTGCCAACCTTAAAGTCCTTTACGATATTCTGCGCTTCAATCAAATACCTGCCCAATGTGATCCCTCCTACTCAAACTTCAGTTCTTCCACAATCCTCATGCGCCTGCTCCGGAGCAGGGGCATAACAGAACCTATCAGCGTTATGCCTATGCCCAGCACACCTGCAAACAGGAAATTGTTCCAATCAAGATCGGGCTGCACGGAGATTCTTGGCCCTGCCACCAGGAAAATCGTATTGATCTCCAGCCAGGAGACGATTATGGCAATCAGCGCCCCGATGAGCCCGGACGAAAACGCCTACGCGAGCGTCATTATCACATGCTGTGCGCTGCTCAGCCCAACCGACTTGTACATGGCATGGGCGCGCCGTTTTTGGATATGGTTGATCAGCAGGTTGTTCATGATCCCAACGGTGGCAAGCACCAGGATAAACCAGGTAAGATTCCGCATGGGCGCAAGGAAAGCGCCAATAGTGCCCATGGCATCCGCGTTGAATTCCTCCACGGTCCGGCTCCAATGGCTGCGGTTTCCAAACAGGCCGCGTATCTGCGCCATAACATCTTCAGGGCTGGGCGCCGTATAGGCTGCAACGTTATAGTTTTGTACGCCAAAATCTTGTAAAGCAAAGGCGGAGGGGATGATGGCATCGGCGCTGGTGGAACGGACCTTGAAGCTGCCCATGACGGTATATGGATAATCCGAGCCCCCGGATGAAAGGATGACCGTATCGCCCGCTTGGACTTTAAGATCCTTCATGCGCAAGGCAGATATGAGAATGCTTCGCCCCGACTTGAACTGTGAGTCCGCCTGATTAAGGGCCTGAGCAAATTCGTAGGTCACGGCGAACATTTCCCCATATCCTAATATGTCGTCAGTTCCCTCAACGCGGGGGAGGGCGGTGCCGTTCAGCCTTATCTTGTTGTTCATGACCCTAACGGGCAAGACTTCATCGATCCCGTCCAGCGCCTTGATTTCCTCCACAAAGCCGGGTGTCATGTCTGCGTCGCTGAAGCCATTAAGCTTTGCGCCCCTGAACACATCGCCGATGTAACTTTCAGCAAAGTTTGCAACCACCGTGATGACGATCATGGCCGATATGCTGATGAACAGCAGCGTGATATTCTGGGCGATGTTTTTGTTGCCGCGCATATTGCGTGCGCAAAGCCTTCCAACGTTTCCAAGCAGGCGGCCATATATGCGCTCAAAGAGGGCGGATGCGCCGTTTGTCACAGCGGGGATCACAATAATGACCGCGACAAGAAGGCCCAGTATGGAAAAACCGCCCGCAAGCAGCTGGATATTGCCGCCCATCAGCCCTCTGGCCTTAAGCAGCAGGATGGAAAGCGCAAACAATGATGCTCCCCAGATAAGCCGCTTCCTGTTGGAAACGGTTTGCTCTTCCACAAGCCCCAATACCACTTCTTTCACGGGCAGCCGGCTTACGCGTTTGACGGGGATCCACGCGCTCATCACAGACGTTACCACAGCAGCGCCGCAGGCCAGAAAGATGTTTGCGGGGGATACGATCATCGGTATTTGAATGCCCTGGCCCAAGGAATTGCCAAGCCCTGTAAGCAGCAGCCGCAAAACCAAAAACCCTGCCGGAATGCTTAAAAGTGCGCCCGTTCCGCCGTAAACGAAACTTTCCAGCAGCAGGATATTTTTCATGCTTTTCTCCGTCGCGCCGATGCTTCTGAAGGTGCCGATCACGGGGAGCCGCTCCAGCGTAATGACCTTATAGCTGCTGTATATGATAAACACACTCATGGTCAGTGAAAAAAAGCTGATCAGATAAAAGGGCAAGGATTTTTGCCGGCCGTCAGACTCAATCTGTGCTTCGTTCACGATGCGGTTAACGGTATACTGGTCAGGCAGGCGTTCCCGAAGCAAAGATTGCAGCTTGCCAGTTGTTGTGCCGCTTGAAGGTTCGATCAGCAATTGAGAATACTTTTCGCCCATACAAAGGATGGCGGTAAGTGTTTCAATGGGTACCAACGCGGTTGTCCCTCTTGTATGCCTTAAAAACACCGTGTCATATGCAGCGATGGCCGCTACCGTAAATTCATAGGGTTTGCCGCTTATCCACAGGGTAAGGCTGCCGCCCGGCACACTATTGAATTTTGACGCAAACCGGTCCGGCAGAATGATTTCATTTCCCGTAAAGGAATCAAGGCTTGCACCGCCCAGCAGCCGCGGCGGATTGATATCATTTAGCTCATTCACGTTCGCGGCGATCACGTCGAAGTTCTCATAATAGCCATCCTCCTTATACAGCGCGATGGTATTCACCATCCCCACCACATTCTTTACGGAGGATAAAAGCGGGATAACGTCCTTTTCGATCCCTTTATCGCCCGCATTGACGGAAACCGTGGCGCTGCCCGCCATGCCCCGCGCCATTTTGCGCTGCGCAGCCGCATAGCTTCCGCCAATGGACAAAGACACAAACAACAGTGTGGCTGAAAGGGTGATGGACAGCAGCATCACAAGGCTGCGCAGTTTACTGTCCCTTAAGCTGTTTAGAATGTACTTAAAAATGATCTTCATAAGAAATGACCGCCTCTTTATTGATTTCCCTGAGTAAGCGCGTTTTCGACCGCCTTTTTGATGGTATCGCAGGTGAAAGTCGCCCCTGAAATGCTGTCCACCTGCAAGGATTGGCTTGCCAAGACGCACTTTGCGGTTTGATTTGCAAAGTTCATATAGGATTCCTTATGGGCAAGAACCTCAATGTTTGTCATCCGGTGGTCTTTTACGGAAACATGGACTACCCCGAAAAGGATCTTGTTTTGACAAAAGCCTATATATTCCCCGTCCGCAACGGTGCTTAAGTCCACCGGCCCGCTTTCCAATTTTGTTGGCCGCAGCAGCGTTGCTATCACAAACACAGAAACCAGAACCGACAGGACAGCAGTTGCGGTTACCGTCAATACCATGCGTTTATTCATTCGTTTCACCTCCATAACATAAAAAGGCCGCAGATCCAACCCGCTTTCGAGTATGGACCTGCGGCCTTAGGGGATCCTTCAGCCAGCCTTAATTTATCCTTAATTTTCCGGTTCAGGCAAAATGACAGTGATTTCCGTGCCTTGCCCCAATGTGCTTTGAATCTTGAGTAAGCCTTCGTGCAAGCTGACGATCTGCTTTGCGATGGTAAGGCCCAGGCCGCTGCCCTCGGGCTTTTCCCCGCTGCCGGACCCCCGGTAATAGCGGTCAAACAGTCTTTCGGCTTCTTCGGGTGTAAGCCCTTTTCCGGTATCCCGAACCCGGACCGCAATGCCATCCGATAATGTAACCGATACCGTAATAATCGTGTCAGGCGGGTTGTGAACAACCGCGTTGATGATGATATTATTCAGCGCCCTTACCATAAGCGATGCATCCAGCATGGCGTACGCATCAAAGCAGCCGCTCTCGAAGCGTATGTCACGGCCTTCGTATTCCGGCGTGTTGATAAGGTCGATGACCGCTTCCTTAACAAACCGCGATACATTTGTCCTTTCCATATGCAGGGGGATAATGCCGCCCTCCATTTGATACATCAGCTTTAAATCATTGATCAGCCGTTCCGCCCTGTTTGCATTTTTCAGTATGGTTTGCGCATACACATGCATTTGCTCCACGGTCACGGCATCACGCGTGTCCGCCAGCAATTCCGCATACCCCTTGATGGGAGAAAGCGGCGTTTTGATATCATGCGTCATGTTGGCGATCCATTCTTCCCGCTGCCGGTCGGTACCTAACTTTGTTTCATCGCTTAAGCGAATCTCGTGATCCAACCGGTTCAGGTGAAGGTAGACATCTTTCAAGAACCCCTTCCCGTCCGCCGGAAGATAGGTGCGCGCAGCAATGCTTTCCACGGCCCCGGTCACCTTGCGCATCTGCCGCGTGATCCAAAGCCCGTAGGCAAAGCCGGCCAGGATCAAAAAAAGGAAGCCGCATATAAGGAGTATCATGAGCACGGCACGGCCGCTGGTAAAATGGCTGCCATTTAAATACATGGTAACGGTGGATATGTTGACAGGAAAGCCAATGATATAGTGCCTTTCCGCTCCGTCTGCCTTGTAAAACCCCAGATATACCGTTTCTTTCCCGTTGTCCTGAGTACTTCCGTCCATGCGGATAAGATCCGAAACGGTATACCGCGCCGCCTTGCCGTAAGTTTCCCCAAGGGACAGGACGGCTTCCCCGTTTTCATTCAGCAATTGAAACCACAGGCCGTATTGACGGATCAGTTGAATACCGTCAGGCGTCACGCCCGGCTTCCCATCTGTCATAGAAATATATTTTGAGAACTGATCCGTGAAATTTTTGGGCCAGGCGCTTGTCGCAAACTTCCCGTCAGGCTTTTGAATATTCACAACATACATGATTGTACCGATGCCCGCGGCGGCAAACACAACAACCGCAAGCAGAAAGACCACATAGATGTGAATGGCTGCTTTCATACCGGACGATTTCTTACGCATCATTTTCGCTCACCAGCTTATAGCCCAGCCCCTTGACGGTGACAAGCAGGCGGGGATCGGAAGGGTCATCCTCTATTTTTTCACGCAGGTGCCTTACATGCACCATCAGCGTATTGTCGCTGCCGATGCTGTCTTCCCCCCACACCTGCTCGTACAGCCGCTCCTTGCTGATGATACGGTTCCTGTTTTCCGCAAGGTACAAAAGCAGCCCGAACTCGCGGGCGGTCAAAGATATTTCATTGCCATCCTTGAACGCGCGGCTTGCAGACGCATCAAGGCGCAGGGAAGCGATATGAATTACTTTGTCCTTTCCTGTTTCCCGCTCATCCTGCGCAAATGCCTGGCGCCTTAACTGCGCTTTGATGCGGTATACCATTTCACGGGGGCTGAAGGGCTTGGTAACATAATCATCCCCGCCTATGGCCAGGCCAAGGATCTTGTCCACCTCATCATTTCTGGAGGACAGGAACAATACCGGCACATGGGAAAACAAACGTATCTGCCTGCACACCTCAAAACCGTCCATATCGGGCAGCATAATATCCAGCACAAGGATATCCGGGCTGTAATCATGGCATAGCGAAATGGCTTCCCGGCCGCTTTTCGCCGTGCGGATGTTTTGAAAGCCTTCCCGCCGCAAAACATCGTTCAGCAGCGAAAGGATGTCGAAATCATCATCAATGATCAGTATTTTGCTATCAGTATCCAAAGCCGCATCCCCTTTGCGAGTCCGCCGTTTTATGGCATCAGGCCTTATGTACGGTAAAACTGGGCGAATGTCACGCCGTAACGCAATATGCCGTACACCTTGTTTTTCCCTTCAAAAGTCATTGGGTCCATCAGCGAAAGCTCGGGAACTTCCTTTACGCTTTCCTTGGAAGGAAGCACGCCCATATATTTTTTATACATCTGCCCGAAATAAGACAAATTGGATATGCCCAAATATTTCGCCGCTTCCGATACGTTGAACCGCTTTTCCAAAATCAGGCTCCTGGCCAAAGCACAGCGAAGCATATTGATGTAATTGATCACGGTCATGCCGGTATACGCCCTGAACAGATGGCAGAAGTAATACCGGCTCATCGCCACCTCGCGGCATATGTCGTCCAAAGTAATCGGCTCGCACAAATGCTGCCGGATATAGCACAGCGCTTTCATGATGTATTCGGTTCGCTTACCTTCCCCTACAGTTTCTTCAGGCAGGGGCATTTTTTCATACTTCCTGTATAATTGTACAAACAGCGAAAGCAGCATGGAAAGGACCAGCGTCTTATAATATACCTCCCCGCTCAGGAGTTCGGCAATAATTTGCTTGCAAATTTCGGCTTCACTGTCTTTGGCCACCAATGTGGCGTGAAGCCTTTCGTCCGGCAGCCCATGGGTGAGCAGGAAATGATGATCGACAATAATGCAATAATATTCGCAGGCCTGCGAATCGGCGCTGATGGTATGAATCACATTGCTGCCGATGACAACAAGATCCCCCTCGTGAAAAAAATGCTTCTGGCATCCCGCCAAAACATGCCCTTCCCCGGAAAAGCAATACAAAAGTTCTATTCCGTTGTGCCAATTTGTATAAATTGACCGGCGGGTGCTGGCCAGATAGTCTGCATGATGAACGATGGGGAAGGTTGGATCATCATAGATCATCTCTTCGTATTGCATGATGTCCTTCATCGCTGCCCTCCAAAAATAGCAAGATAGTGATAATCCTACACAATATTGTCTCTTCCAAAAACGCTTCTGTTTGATATTATAAGATACAGATATGAATCGTGCAAGAAAAGCTTCTTGGGGATACTTACGTATTGTTTCGTATCCAACAGACGGATGTCAGAGTTATATATAAGGAGCTGTTGTCATGACCTTAAAAAGGGAGGCGACTCCAAAGCTATCTCTCAGACGGAAAAAATACCATATACGGCCTAATATCGATCTGCTGTTCTTTTGCCTGCCGGGGATCGTTATTTCCTTGATTTATCATTATCTGCCCCTGTACGGGCTTCAAATTGCTTTTCGGAAATTCTCCGCCCGCAGGGGCATCTGGAACAGCACATGGGTAGGCCTTTCGCATTTCCAGCGGTTCTTCAATTCCGCCGACGCCTGGCAGATCATTTACAACACCTTCATTCTCAGCGCCTATTCCATCCTCGCCAGCTTTCCCATCGCCATATTGCTGGCGCTGATGCTCAATTCCTTCCGGCACACAAAATACCGCAAGGTCATCCAGGCGGTGACCTATGCCCCCTACTTTATCTCGGTGGTGGTCATGTGCGGCATGCTTGTCCTGTTCCTTTCCCCCAGGGTGGGCATGGTGAATACCCTTATCAGAAGCCTGGGCCTGGAACCCATCAATTTCATGGGCAAGCAGGCCTATTGGCGCCATATCTACGTATGGTCCGGTGTATGGCAGGCCACAGGCTGGAACTCGGTCATCTACTTTGCGGCGCTCTCCGGCGTAAGCCCTGAATACCATGAGGCCGCCGTGGTGGACGGGGCCTCGAAGCTTCAAAGGATGTGGTATATCGATCTGCCCTCCCTTATACCGGTGGCCACGATGCTGCTCATTTTAAACTGCGGGAGCATCCTCTCCGTCGGCTTTGAAAAAGCGTTCGCGCTGCAGAACGATTTGAACAAGGGCGTATCCCAAATCATCTCCACCTATGTATACCAGGTTGGCCTGATCAATAACGACTACTCCTTTTCCACGGCCATAGGCCTGTTCAATTCGGCGGTAAATGCCGTGCTGCTGATAACGGTGAACTGGATTGCCTCCCGTGTGTCGGATAACAGTCTATGGTGAAGAAAGGCCGGCAAGATGGAAAATTTTAAAAACAGGTCCAGAGGCGACCGTATCTTTGACGCGATTGATTTTATTCTTCTGACGCTTGTTTTCCTGATCGTGGCGTACCCCCTGTATTTTATCGTCATCTCCTCCATCAGCGACCCCGTCGTGGTCGCCCGCGGGGAGGTGACCATCGTCCCCATCGGCTTCACGCTGGACGGCTATATAAGGGTGTTTCAGGAAAGCACGGTCATGCGCGGGTTTATGAATTCCCTGCTCTATACCTTTGTGGGCGTTTCGGTCAACCTGTTTTTGACGCTGCCCACCTCCTACGCGCTTTCCCGCAAGGATTTTTTCGCCGGCCGGCCCATTATGATCTTTTATTTGCTCACCATGTTTATAAGCGGCGGCCTGATGCCCACGTATCTTGTGGTGAAAAACACCGGCCTTATGGACAGCATGTGGGCGCTGATCATTCCCGGCGCATTGACCGTATACAACATGATCGTTGCCCGGACGTTTTTCAAAACCAATATCCCAGGTGAGCTGCTGGAGGCGGCGAAGCTGGACGGCTGCGGCAACACGCGCTTCTTTTTGCATATCGTACTGCCCTTATCCAGCGCGATCATCGCCATCATGGTGCTGTATTACGGCGTCAGCCATTGGAATTCTTATTTCAGCGCGCTTTTGTACATTACGGACCGCGAAAAGTGGCCCCTGCAGCTTGAGCTGCGCAGCATCCTTTTGCAAAATTCATTAAGCCAGAGCAAGAGCGTCATGAGCGCCGCCGAGCTGGCGGAAAAAAAACGCCTGGAAGCGCTGGTGGAAATGATGAAGTATTCCCTGATCATCGTGTCCAGCATCCCGGTCATGATTCTTTATCCGTTTGTCCAAAAGCACTTCGTCAAGGGCGTCACCATAGGTTCGGTGAAGGGCTGACGCAGGCGGGACTAAAACGGATTGGAATAGAGACACAAAACAAAAAGGAGGCTCCCATCATGTCTATGAGAAAACTGCTCTCGCTTATCCTGGCGCTTTCCATGCTGCTTGGCTGCTTAGGCGCCCTGGCGCAAGACAGGGCCATGGAAGGCAACATGTATGTGGAAGGGCTGCCCATTGTAAAGGACACCGAGTCCTTCACGATGCTGGTGGACGACAGCGGCAAGGCCGAAGACAAGATCATGTATCCCATCTTGGAAGACCAGACCAACGTCAAAGTGGATTTGATGCTGTTCCCCTATGAAACCGCCAAAGAGAAAATGAACATCCTCATCAGCAGCGGCGATTACCCAGACGTGATCGGCGGCTGGCTGCTTGGCGACAGCAACATTCTTACCGAAGGCATGACGGAAGGGCTGTACATCCCCCTGGACGGCCTGATCGAGAAATACGCGCCCAACATGCGCAAAATCCTGGAGATCCCCGGCGTGCGCCAGGCGATGACACTGCCCGACGGGCACATCTATACCATTCCCTACGCCATTGGCGAGCCGCTGGTCACATTCCTGCCCTTCATCAACAGGGACTGGCTGAAGGCCGTGGGTATGGAGATGCCAACCACTACCGAGGAGCTTCGTGCGGTGCTCCGCGCCTTCAAGGAAAAGGATCCCAACGGCAACGGCAAAGCCGATGAGATCCCCTTCTCCGGCGATCCCAACAACCTGGCGCTTGGCACCCTGGCCGGCTGGTTCGGCGTCAACGCATCCAGCGCCGGTTCGAACCCCTATTTCGCCTTGGTGGACGGCAAGCTGGAGTTTTCCGCCAACAAGGAAGGCTTCAAGGAGTTCATCAAATACTTTGCCAGCCTGTACAAGGAAGGCCTCGTGGACCCCGAGATATTCACCCAGGACCTGGAAATGTGGAAATCCAAGGGTAAGCAGGGCCTCTACGGCGTATCCATCGCCTATGGCGCCGGTGATTTCTATGATGTGGATGTTGCCACCAACACCACGCCTTATGATCCCTTGCCCGTGCTCAAGAGCGATTATTGCCAAAGCCCCATCTTCCGCCGCAACAGCTATGGCGTAACCATCTTCCGTACACAGGTAGCCATCACGGACAAGGCCAAGAACCCCGCCACCATCATCCGCTGGTTTGACAACGTGTTCGAACTGGACAATTCCATACAGATCCAGGCCGGACTATTTGGCAAGCGCAGCGAAAAGCTTAACGACGGGCAATACAGGTATCTGGACGAAATGCTGCTGAGCGAAGCGGACCGGGAGAAGTATGGCTGGGCCAACATGTTCACCCAGTCCCTGCCCAAGTACATCCCCACGGAACTCACGATTCTGCCCGTAGAAGGCCAGCCGGCAAAGTACGACGAGAAGAAGACGGCCGACGCCCTCTATGCGCCGTACCTGGATGAAACCATTCCCCAGGTGTGGGTGTCCGACCAGAATGACATCGACCGTGCCGGCGTGCTCTCCACCGACATCAACAACTATGTAACCACCAAGATCGCCGAGTGGGTCAGCGGCGAAAAGGACATCGAAGCCGAGTGGAACGACTATGTGGCGCAGCTTGACAAGCTTGGCCTAACGGAACTGACCGCCATCAAGCTCCGCGCGCTTGGCAATGTGAAGTAAACCTTTCAAGAGATACCCTTAATGCAAGCATCCCAAGGGATGAAAATGACAGCGGTTCTACCTCCTTCCGCCGCAGGAGGCTGGGGGAGGTCTTAAGCATCAATAGCCAAGTACCATCTTCAGGGCAGTTTAGGGGCATGGGAAATCCATCCCATGCCCATTTTTATGGAAAAATTCAGCTCGCTTGCATTTCCCGCTTACATCCGTTCAAGAATAGTGAGGTTATCCTCGTTATGTCAAATGATAAAGATGCCAAGCCCAGGGAGGATATCATCAACCACAGCCCCGCTGCCGGTTATATTCCCCCGCTGGAGCCGGAGCTTCTTGAGCGGCTTGAGTGGTTCCGCGATCAAAAGCTCGCCCTGATGGTCCATTGGGGAGGATATTCGCAGCTTGGCCTTTGCGAATCCTGGCCGGTATCCGACGGGGACGCCTCCTGGTCCCGCAAAGCCATCGACTGGGAAACTGATCCGGATGCTTTCCGTAATCAGTATTTCGGGTTGAACAAGACATTCAATCCCCTTCGCTTTTCGCCTTTAAAGTGGGCAGATTTCGCCAAACAGGCTGGATTTAGGTACCTGATTTTTACCACGAAGCATCATGACGGCTTTTGCATGTTCGATACGAAACAGACCGGTTATAAGGTAACCGGGGAAGACTGCCCTTTTCATACCCACCGGTACGCCGATATTGCCAGGCATCTTTTTGATGCGTTCCGTGACCGGGGGATAGCCGTAGCGGCGTATTTTTCCAAGCCCGACTGGCATTGCCCCTGGTATTGGGCGCCGAATCAAATACGCCCTGTTGCCTTTGACCGCAACCCTACCTATGACATACAGGCGCAACCCAGGCTATGGAACGAATTCATTCGCTTTACCCACGCGCAGATCATGGAGCTTATGCGGGACTATGGCCGGATCGATATCCTGTGGCTGGACGGCGGGCAAGTCCGGCCACAAAACGGGCAGGACATCCGTTTGGATGAGGTGATAAAAAAGGCCAGGGAGCTTCAACCCTGGCTTCTAACAGCCGACCGAACCGTGGGCGGCCCGTATGAAAACTATATCACCCCGGAGCAGCAGATTCCGGGGGAAGTGATTGACGTACCCTGGGAAAGCTGCATAACCGTTGGCACCAGCTTTTCCTACGCCTTTGAGGATGAATACAAGTCCGCCAGAACGCTTTTGCACCTGCTTCTTGAGGTGGTGGCCAAGGGCGGAAATCTGGCGCTGAATATCGGTGCGCAGCCGGACGGCAGGCTGCCCCGCCGTGCCATGGAACCCGCCTTGGAAATGGGAGCATGGCTAAAGGAAAACGGAGAGGCGGTCTATGGAACCAGGCCGTGCGAGCCGTATTTGAAAGGTCCCTGGGCATTTACCCGCAATGGTGATACCCGCTATGCCATGTATCGCTGCCAGGAAGGGATGAAGCTGCCCGATAAGCTTATCATTCCCGTCCGTTGGCCGGAAGCCTCCATAAAGCTTACGGCGGACGGCCGCTCCCTTTCTTATGCGCAAACGGACGATGGCATCACAGTTTACCTTGAGGAAGGCTTGCGTGGAAGCTGCCCCTTGGCCCTGGCATTCACCATCAGTGGCCATTTCCCGGCGGATTGATCCATAGAACAGACTTACGATACCGTATGTTTGTCGGTTTCCCCGCCCGGGATTGTGATTGCTTGGTAAACCATTCACCTTTGCCTGAAAGCTGTAGGGGCGATTTGTAATCGCCCGCATGCTGCAGTCAGGATATGTCACTTGGCGGGCTCTGGAATACCGCCCCGCCAGTGGCTCCGTAGCCCCTCCCCCGCCAGTGGCGGAGAAGGGAGGGACGGAGGAGGCTGGCGAAACAAGCGATGCAAGCGGCAGCGCAGCAGCGCGCCGATTGAGCCAGATGGAGGGAAATGGGCGGTG
>JAEZJP010000089.1 GCA_023415715.1 Bacillota bacterium | reverse complement strand
AGCAGAGCCTGCAAAGCGACCTTATGATGCCCCTGACATCATGGTTCACCAAGCTGGTATCCGAACCCGAAATCACAACAGGCACCTTTGAAAGCGAAAAGCACGACACTGCCGCCGTGCAAATGGTATATTCCCTGTCTGCGGAGCAGATTGCCGACCTTTTGACCATCGCCGCGACCTGGGCCGGCAAGGACGTGAACCTGGATACCATCCTCGCTTACGTTTCCTCCATGAGCCCGGATACGGAAGACCTTACAATGTCCAAGGCGGACATCCAGGCGCAGCTTAAAGCAATGCCTGAAAATTTCATGAAGGAAGCCGCTCCCTCCATACCCGAACCTTTCACCGTTACCACCTGGATGAACGATCAAGGCGCTTTGGTAGCATTGGAGTTGAAAGCCAGCTTCTTCGGCGAGGACAAAACAAAGCCCCAGGATACCATTCTGGGAGGCTACTATGTAAAGACCGAAGCTGATGGCGTTAACACCGAAGTGACCCTTGATGCAGCTTCCGGCACCGACACTTTTGCGCTCAAATTCTCCACCAAGGATTCTGCTGCCAACGACGCCCAATGGCAAGTGGCTGTGGATGTAAAGGAAAAGGGGCTGGACTCCTTTGGCATGAAGCTGGACTATGCCGGCAAGAAGGAAACCGCTGGAACCGGCGTCAAGGATTCCTGGAAGCTGAATGCAGAAGTTGTAAACTTTGGCCAGGTGCAAGGCGTATTGCTTGATAACACCACGACTACCGTTCCCAGCGGCGCGGATGTAAAGGCGGATGGCAAGCTTGACGTTTATCTCACCGGCCAGGGCGCGCCCCTTGTTTCCATCAACTACTCCACCCTCACCGGCGAGCCGGTGGAAATTCCCGCCATCGGCGAAGACAGCGTACACCCGGGCAAAATGACTGCGGAAGAATTGCAGGCCTGGTCCCAGGAGCTTTCCACGAGCATGATGATGCAACTGGGACTGATCATGCAGAACCTGCCGCCCTCCGTGTTGACTGCAATCAATGGGACGACCACCTATTGAGTGCTGAAGGACTCTGCCGTCATTCAAAGGCGCAATTCTATAACAATCAGCCAATAGAACAGGACTGCCGGCAAAACTTGCTGGCAGTCCTTTCATACCCATAAACTGTTATTGAGGAAAATAGCCAATACAAATTGGCAATAAACCACGTTCCTGCAAAAGAACGAGGTTATCAATCTTTCGTCAGCGGCCGAAACCAGGAAGACGGCGCCACTCATCCCGCAGTATGGCGTACAGCTCCACATCCACAAAGCGGGACTTGTTGTACAGCCGCTGCCTTATCGTTCCCTCCCTAAGCATGCCTACATGCTCCATCACCTTGCCGCTGGCCGGGTTGTCACACTCATACTGGGCTTCGATACGGTTCAGGTTCAGCGTTTCAAAGCCGAAACGAAGTATTTCCCTCAACGCTTCCGTCATGATACCCTGGTTCCAATAGGATCTGGACAGGCTGTATCCCACTTCGGCGGAGCGATTTTCATTGCTCACCCACATAAAGCCGATGGTGCCAATCACCTTTCCCGTATCCGTAAGCTCTATGCAGAAGCTGCTGGGCGTGCCGGCGCGGTATTGGCGCAGCACATAGCGGATATAGGCACGTGTTTGATGAATGTTTTGATGCGCCTCCCACAGCACATGCCTGGCCACCTGGGGGTCACAGGAATATTCGTAAATATCCCGTGCGTCGCTCATGCGCATTGCGCGAAGCTTCAGCCTGTTTGTTTTAAGCTCCGGGAGACGGGTAAATACGCTGTCTAAAAGCTGCATGATGTTTTCAAGCCCTTCCGGCACATCTTTTGTTGGTATCAAGCAAAATGCTCCTCTGTTTTGATGTTAAGAAGGAAAGCCGGCGGACCGCCAAAGGGCACGCGAGGCTTCACATAGGTTGCCGCACCCCAGAAGAGCACCACCAGGCCGATGATCAAAAGAAGGATCATCATGATAAGGAAAATGGGACTGCCACGCCGTTTGTCCATCTACCCAACCTCCTTTCACTGCTTCTTGTACAGCGTGCCCGCCTTGATGCTCACAAATTCCTGAAATCAAGGGAAGCGCGGTCCCGCATCATTCGTTATTTGTATGAAACAACCTTTTCATCCGTTAAGGCGGTGAAAGGCCATTAAAATGCCCAGAGCTGTCTTGGCATCCCTAAGATTACCCGCCATCACCTGGTCCACCGCTTCCTTTAGCGGAATGCGCTTGATCACAAGAAACTCATCCTCATCCATGTGGGTTTCGTGCTGGGTGAGGTCGGTGGCCAGATATAAAGCGATGCGCTCCGTGCAAAAGCCCGGCGTCGTATCCACACGGGTGAGAAGTTCTAAGCTGCCTGCCCGGAGCCCGGTTTCCTCCTCCAGTTCCCTAACGGCGCAGCTATAAGGGTCTTCCCCTGCAAAGTTCAGCTTTCCCGCGGGAATTTCCCAAGTCACCCGGTCGATGGCCACCCTGTGCTGGCGCACCAGCGTCACATACCCGTCCTTGTCGATAGGAACAACGGCGGCGGCGCCCGGATGCTTTACAACTTCCCGAAACGCTTCCCGGCCGTCGGGCAGCCTCACCTGCCAGTTCTCCACGGATATGATTTTGCCATCATACACAGTCTTCGTTTGGAAAGGGGTCTCCCGCAATGCTTCATCCCCCATGTTAGGATTCCTCCCCGGGCGCTAATTCATTTGGGCGCATACCTATCGTTATTCGCCAGAATGTGGCGCAATCCTGCCAAAAGCCTTCCACCGTAACATTTTCCAACCTCCAGTGAATTGACAACACGGCAGAAGAATACTACAATCGTATACATGGCCCACCATATTGAGGAGGGATTTCACCCATGAAAAAAAATCTCAATCAAACCCTTGGCCGGCGCATGCTGTCCCTTGTGATGGTCTTGCTCATGGCCTTCCCATGGGTGTCAACACCCGCTATGGCCGCTTCCGACTGGAGTGATCTTCAAATTTCAGTCTCTTGGCAGGACGGCAGCGGTAACACCCAGAGCGAAACGGCTAGCACGCTAGGCTGGACGAAGGATCCGTCCTTCTGGGTCAAGGTAAACAGCGACGCGCCGTTTCAAAGCGTGACGCTGTCTTTTAGCCTTCAAGGCCATGATGATTATCAATATGATGCCGGGCAGGGTTACGGCAATCTGACATTGACAAATGTCAGGAATGCCAGCGGCCTGGATACTAACAACGCCGTCTATATAAACGTTGTTGACGGAAACAATAACCAGATTACGACATCTCCCATTCTTCTGTACATATCCACCAGCGTGGCGCCGGAGGAACCGAAGCCGGTATCCGTACCCATCATTTACCAGGACGGGAATTGCGCAGAACTGTATAAAACCAGTATATCTATTGCGCCGGGCAGCAGTGCTCCGGTATCTGTGGATACAACCCAAGTGTCCGACAAATATGAACTTAATGATGATGCCAACAAGACGGCTTCCGTAAATGAAGACGGTTCCTTCGAGCCGGTCATCTTCAATTTCAAGCTCAAGCCTGTAGCGGACGTCTCCGTGCCCATTATCTACCAGGATGAAAATGGAGCCGAGCTGTATAAAACCAGCGTTCCTGTCAAGCCGGGCAGCAGTGCTCCGGTTTCCGTGGATACCAGCAAAGTGTCCGACAAATATGAGCTTAATGATGATGCCAACA
>JAEZJP010000088.1 GCA_023415715.1 Bacillota bacterium | reverse complement strand
TTTTGTCAATCATGATATAGTATAGCATGGCTGTCAAGCCGATTTACTAAAGGGGGTTATACCTTGTCCTCCGACCCAATATGGGGCCATTTGCTTTTGCAGCTGGCACTCATTGCCGTCAATGCTTTCTTTGCCGCTACGGAAATCGCCGTGATTTCCTTGAATGAAAACAAAATCCGCCATCAGGCGGAGGAGGGGGATGCAAAAGCCAAGCAGCTTTTGCGCCTTGTGCAAGCACCCAACGGCTTCTTATCCACCATTCAGGTGGGCATTACCCTGGCAGGCTTCCTGGGCAGCGCCTTTGCGGCCGACAACTTTGCATCCCGGCTTACGGATTGGCTTGTGAATGACCTCCATGTCGCTGTCATGCCGCGGGATACGCTCAATACGTTATGCGTGATACTGATCACGCTGATTTTATCTTATTTTACGCTCGTACTGGGGGAACTGGCGCCCAAGCGAATCGCGCTGCAAAGGCCGGAAAAGGTTGCTCGGTTTACATGCGGCGTGATATCCTTCCTGTCCCGGGTGACAAAGCCCATCATTGTGTTCCTGTCCGTATCCACAAACGGTGTGCTGAGGCTGATGGGCATCAATCCCCATCAGGAGGGCAGCAACGTTACCGAGGAAGAGATCCGCATGATGGTGGACATCGGCGAGGAAAAGGGCGCCATTGAAACCAACGAGCGGGACATGATCGAGAACATCTTTGAATTCAATAATTCCTCCGCCGAGGATGTGATGATACACCGTACCGATGTGGCTTCCATCTGGATACAGGACACGCCGGAGACCATTGTCAAGAAAATCCTGGATACGGGGCTCAGCCGTTTTCCCGTGTACGAAGAAGATATCGACGACGTGATCGGCATCCTGTACACCAGGGATTATCTGCTCAATGAGCACGCGGATCCCCCCAAGCCCCTGCGGGAACTTCTCAGGGAGGCATATTTCGTGCCGGAAACGGTGCAGGCCGACGTACTGTTTCGTGAGATGCAGAGAAGAAAGGTGCACATGGCCGTCGTGGTGGACGAGTATGGCGGCATGAGCGGCATCGTGACGTTGGAGGACCTGCTGGAAGAAATCGTAGGCAGCATCTACGACGAGTTCGACCCTGCCGCCAAACAGGAGATTACGCCTATCGCAGAAAACAAGTGGCGTGTGGCCGGCACCGTGGATTTGGAAACGCTGTCCGAGTCGCTTGATGTAACGCTGCCCTTGGAAGAGGAGTACGATACCCTGGGCGGGTTGATTTTCAGCCAGCTTACAACCATTCCCCAGGATGGCAGCCATCCCGAGGTGACGGTCTTCGGGCTTCACATTTATGTGGAGGAGCTGCTTGAACACCGGGTGGAAACGGCCATCATTACAAAGATTCAGCCGCCGGAAGAAACGAAGGAGGAACAGGACTCTTAAGTCCTTCATCTGTCTATGAACCGGATTGAGGTTGCCGCAGCCATATTCCGCCGGAACGGGCGGATTTTTCTGTGCCGCCGGGGTGAAGGCGGATCCTGTGCCTACTTATGGGAGTTTCCCGGCGGAAAGCTGGAAAAAGGGGAAACACCGGAGGAGTGCCTTATACGGGAGAGCCGTGAAGAATTGAAGGTCGAAATTAAAATCGACGGATTGTATGACAAGTTTGACTATGACTATCCCGACAAGTGCCTCCGTTTTTATTTTTATGACGCCCGCATTGTATCCGGGGAGCCGGAGCTTATGGTGCATAGCGAATCCAAATGGCTGTGGCCCAGGGAGCTTACGCAATATGAGGCCTGCCCCGCGGACAGGGAATTGATCGAAAAGCTTGCCGGGGAATTGCCTTTTGACCATTATCTTTGGGATTTTGACGGCACGCTGTTTGATACATACCCACGCATCGCTTCCGCACTGAAGGCGGCGTTTGAAGACTTCGGCCATCACGCATCTTATGAGGAAGTATTGGCGCTCACCAAGAATTCCGTTACGTATGCGCTGGATACGCTGATGGAAAAGTTTCATACAAGAGCGTCGCTTGAGGAACTGAAGGAACACTACCGCCGACACGAGGGCGGTTATTCAAAGGATAACGCCGCGCCGCTGTACCCCGGCATGAAGGAGCTGCTTCAAGAAATCGTGAACCGGGGCGGGAAGAACTATCTGTATACCCACCGGGGCGTATCATCGTTGAAATATCTGGAAGGCTTCCATATTTTGAACTTGTTTGCCGACTTTATCACAGGCCAGGACCCGTATCCGCCCAAGCCTGCTCCAGACGCAATTCTGGCACTGGTACAGCGCCATAACATGAAAAAAGGCCGCGTGGTGATGGTGGGCGACAGGGACATAGATGTGCTTTCCGCTCAGAACGCGGGGGCATTCGGCTGCTTTTTTGACCCGGACCACTTTTTTGACGATTACCCCATCGACCTGATGGCGCATTCCGTGGAGGAGTTGCGGACGCTGCTGCTGGGGGAGTAATATCGAATTTAAAATTGGTACTGCGGGGTTACGGAACCCCTACATCCGCAAAGAGTGTATTGTCTTAGCTTCAGGCTCCAGTGTGTTCCGGTAGAGAAGTCAACAAACAGACTGTGTTGTAGGGGCGATTATGAATCGCCAGCCTGTTCTGGTTTTTATAAATGATATGAAAGTTTTTTAGGGATGGGTGCGGGAAGGGGCCTTTTTACAAAAAGGCCCCTTCCCGCATATTATCCGTTCATTCGATCTCGTCCTTCCCGTTACGCCGGGGGGATCATGGTGAGGGAGATACGATTCTTTTCTTTTTCCACGGAAACGACCCAGACCTTGACCACATCGCCCACTTTGACGGCTTCGCCGGGATGGTTAACCCTGCGGCGGCTTAATTGGGAGACATGTACAAGCCCGTCCCTATGGACGCCGATATCCACAAAAGCCCCGAAATCGGCTACGTTGCGCACGGTGCCCATCAGTTCCATGCCGGGCTTCAAATCTTCCATGGTGAGCACATCGCTTCGCAAAAGGGGCGGGGGCAGCTCGTCACGCGGGTCGCGGCCGGGCTTTTCCAGCTCCTTGACGATGTCCTTCAGTGTGGGCAGGCCGATGTCCAATTGTTTGGCGGCTTTTTCCGCATTCAGCTCCTCCACCTTTTTCGCAAGGCTGCCCGGCGCGGTGCGTACGTTAAGACCCGCCAATTTCAGAAGCGCTTCAGCGGCCTCGTAGGATTCGGGGTGTACGCCGGTGTTCTCCAGCGGGTTTTTGCCGCCGGGAATGCGCAGGAAGCCGGCGCACTGCTCGAACGCTTTGGGCCCCAGCTTAGGCACCTTTTTGAGCCCGGCCCTGGTGGCGAAAGGCCCGTTTTCCTCCCGGAAGGTAACGATGTTCTGCGCCACGGTGCTGTTGATGCCGGCGATATGGCTTAAGAGCGAGGGGCTGGCGGTATTCACGTCCACCCCTACGGCATTGACGCAATCCTCCACCACGCCGGAAAGCGCGGCGTCCAACTCCGCTTCCTTCAGGTCATGCTGATACTGGCCAACGCCGATGGACTTGGGATCGATTTTCACAAGCTCCGCCAGGGGGTCCTGCAAACGGCGGGCAATGGATACGGCGCTGCGCAGGGATACGTCAAACTGAGGGAATTCTTTGGCGGCCAGGGGTGAAGCGGAATAGACGGAAGCCCCGGCTTCGGAAACCACCATGTAGGACAGGTCTTCCCCCGGCATCTCGTGCAGTACGTTTACAAAGAATTCTTCCGTTTCCCGGGAGGCGGTGCCGTTACCGATGGCGGCCACCTGAACCTTATGTTTGCGGACCAGCTTTTTCACCGTATCCTTGGCCTGGTCCACCCGGCCATGGCTTATAAGGGGATAGATCACCGCAGTATCCAGCACACGGCCCGTTTCATCCACCACCGCCGTCTTGCAGCCGGTGCGGATACCGGGGTCAAGCCCGATGGCAGCCTTGCCCTTAACCGGCGGCTGCATCAAAAGCGGCTTCAAGTTCTGGGCGAATACCTTTACCGCGGCCTCCTGGGCACGGTCCGTAAGATCGCCGCGAAGCTCATTTTCCAGTGAAGGTGCGATCAGGCGCCGGTAGCTGTCCTCCGCCGCCAACTGCACATACTGGGTGGTAATGCTTCCGTGCCGCACAAAGGGCTTGGCCACCTCCGCAATGCCGTCCGCTTCCTCTACAGCCAGGGAAACTTTCAAGAACCCTTCCGCCTCGCCCCGGTTCATGGCCAGAATACGGTGGGAGGGCATGAGCCGCATCAATTCCTGGTGATCGTAATACATGCGGTACACGGAATCATTTTCGCCGGAAGCCTTCACCTTCACCTGGCAGGTGCGGTTGTATAGCTCCTTCAAGCGAGTGCGGATCCCGGCATCGTTGCTGAAATCCTCCGCTAGGATGTCCATAGCGCCGGCAAGGGCTGCTTCTGTATCGGGCACGCCCTTTTCCTCGGATATGTAAGGCGCGGCCAGATCCTCCGTGCTGCCGGATTTAACGGACTGCATCAATAGAATGTTGGCCAGCGGCTCCAGCCCCCGCTCCCTGGCGATGGTGGCCCTGGTGCGGCGCTTGGGGCGGTAGGGGCGGTAGATATCCTCCAGCGCTCCTGTTGTTTCCGCCCCCTCAACAGCCTTTTGCAGCTCCTCCGTCAAAACACCCTGCTTTTCCATGGAAGAGAGAATTTCTTCCCGCCGCTTTTGAAGGGCGCGGAGCTGCTCCAGGCGAAGGGAGATATCCCGCAATACCTGGTCGTTCAATTCTCCGTGCTGCTCCTTGCGGTAACGGGCGATAAAGGGCACGGTATTTCCTTCGTCCAGCAGGCGGATCACAGCCTCGGCCTGCCAGGGCTGAATATGAAATTCCGTGGACAAAGCATTTGAAAACGTCATTTGAATCCTTCATTCCTTTCGATGCGCCCAAGAACAAAGAAGCTGAAACCACTCCGCTCATAAGGCTATCCTTTATTGTAGCCCGAAAGGACAGTAAATTTCAAGCCTTATTCCTCTTTGCGGCTTGCGCGCTATCGATTTTGATGGTATTGTATTGGGAGAAGGCCTTCCCTTCGCCTGAGTCGAAAGGGGATGTTTGGCATGAGGACACGTATGATGGTGGTCCATCTATAAAACCCTGAATGGCGCACCGCAAAAAGGGAGCATAGCTCTTTGTTTGCCGCGCCTGGCGGCTTTTTTTGTGTTGTTCAAAAACCAAACATCTTTTACGAAGAATGATTAGGAGTGCCTTTATGTTAGATAGGAAACAGATCATGGGTCATTGGTTTGCCGATTTATATGACCAGGAAGAAACGTATACCATGGATGTCGCCCTGTTGCTGGATACACTGGGCCCTGACCCCAAAAACGTGCTGGAGGCCTGCTGCGGCACGGGCCGGATACTGCTTCCCCTCGCCCAAGCCGGGCATACGGCCACCGGGTTTGATAAGGAAGAGGCCATGCTGAATAAGCTGAAGCCAAAAGCCGAAGGCGTGCCGCGCCTTCACTACCGGAAAATGGACGCCGTCACCGGGGATTGGGGGCATGGGTTTGACGTGGTGGTTCTGGCTGGCAACATACTCATCAATATCGAATCGGAAATGAACTACAAGCAGGCGCAGGAGACATTCATACAAAAAGCTGCTGCCTGCCTGAAACCGGGCGGGTATTTGTACCTGGATTTTGACCTGCACGCAAGACCCTGGGAAGTTTTCCCGCTGAAAAAGGAGCGCGTGATCTTTCAGGGAACGGATGATACGGGTGTAACCGGAAAGTGTGTGGCGCTTGAGGGCGGATATGATGTGGATACCCAAATGTGCTGGGGAAAAGGTATCAAAGAACTCAACCTGCCGAGTGGAGAAAAGATAGTAGAGGATGTGCGCTCGTTAAAGCATATCCCGACACTTGAAGACGTTACCGGCTGGCTGCATGCATACGGGTTTGAAATCCTCACCGCCTATGGGGACTATGAGAAGCACCCTATCGGGCCGGATACCCATCGGGCGATTTTGTACGCGAAGAAAGAGCAGGAAAAGTCCATTTAGGTAACATCTCTTTTACTCCTTCCGCCGCCTGCGGGCGGCACCTCTCTCGAGAGGGAGGCTTTTGGATAGGCTCCCTCCTGGAGGGGGCTGCCGACGAAGGAGGCTGGAGGAGGTCTTCCGAATCAATGCGGGAAGGGGAATTTCTTCAAATAGTCCCCTTCCCGCATATCTAACGCTTCAAATCCGTTGCGCCAGGCCCTTCCCTATGGTAAGATAGACCGTACAATATTCCGGCAGTCCAAAGGAGAATGGCCCATGGATATGAAAGCCCGTATTGCCGCATTGATTGAGACCGGTTTGAACGCTGCCTGGCCCGGGACGGAGAACCTGCCCGGCCGGGAGGAGATCGCTGGCTTTCTGGAAATACCCCCGGAGCGGGAAATGGGCGATTACGCCTTTCCCTGCTTCCGCCTGGCCAAAGTATTGAGGGCCGCCCCGCCCATGATCGCTTCCAGGCTGCAGGCAGCCATTGACGCCCCTCAGACAACAAAGCAGAGCGCAGTTGGCGGTTACTTGAATTTTTTCCTGAACAGGGAGAATTTTGCCCAGGAAACGCTGCAAACCGTACTGAAAGCCGGCGAAAAGTGGGGCGCGTCCAATGAGGGCGAGGGCAAAACCATCTGCCTTGACTATTCCTCCATCAACATCGCCAAGCGCTTTCATATCGGCCATCTGAGCACCACCATGATCGGACATAGCCTGAAGCGGATATTCGACTTCCTGGGCTATACCACCGTGGGCATCAACCATCTGGGCGACTGGGGTACGCAGTTTGGCAAAATGATCGCCGCCTACAAGCATTGGGGATCCATCGAGGCGGTGGAGCAGGGCGGTGTGCAGGCACTTGTCGACTTGTATGTACGCTTCCACGAGGAAGCCGAAAAAGACCCGTCCCTGGAAGATGAGGGCCGGGCCTGGTTCAAAGCCATTGAGGACGGGCAGGAGGATGCCCTTGCCATTTTCAATTGGTTCAAGGAGCTGACGCTGCGGGATACGAAGAAGGTCTATGACCTTTTGGGTGTTTCCTTTGACAGCTATGCAGGGGAAAGCTTTTACAACGACAAGATGGATAGGGTTGTAAGGGAACTTAAGGAAAAGAACCTGCTCACCATCAGCGACGGGGCGTCCATTGTAGATTTGGAAGAATACAAAATGCCCCCCTGCCTGATCCTGAAAAAGGATGGCGCCACGCTGTATACCACCCGGGATATCGCGGCGGCGCTGTACCGCCAGGACACCTATCATTTTGATAAGTGTCTGTATGTTGTGGCCTATCAGCAGGACCTGCACTTCCGCCAATGGATCAAGGTAGTGGAGTTGATGGGTTACCCCTGGGCAAAGAATTTGCAGCATGTGGCCTTTGGCATGATCTCCTATGAAGGACAGACATTGGCGACCCGGAAAGGCCATGTGGTCTATCTGGAGGAGCTGCTTAAACGGGCCCAGGAGAAGGCGATGGCCATCATTGAGGAAAAGAGCCCTCAGTTAAGCAACAAAAACGAGGTGGCCCGGCAGGTGGGCATCGGCGCGGTGATTTACGCCGACCTTCAAAATAACCGCATCAAGGACATCGACTTCTGGTGGGACCGGGCGCTGAATTTTGACGGGGAGACCGGGCCCTACGTGCAGTACACCCATGCAAGGTGCTGTTCCCTGCTTCGCAAGGCAGAGGAAGTCACCTTGCCGGAGCCTGACTACGCGGCGCTTACCGACGACGAAAGCCAGGAGATATTGCGGCAGCTTTCCCGCTTCCCGGATACGGTGAAGGAAGCTGCGCTGCGCTACGAGCCTTCCATTCTCACCAGGGCGGTTACAGACATTTGCCAGGCCTACAACAAGTTCTATTATGAACACCGCATCCTGGACGACGGGGATGGATTGGCGTCCGCAAGGGTGAAGCTGACGGAGGCCGTCAAGAACGTGGTGAAGCAAGGGCTGTATCTGATCGGCATGGAAGCGCCGGAAAGAATGTAAACAGGGTTTGATTAATCATAGCGGAAGCATGCTTTTCCTAATGATTACAAAAAAATCGCACATGACTGCCAGTAAAATTTTGAGTTTGCATCCACGCATATTCCGCGTTTAGCGGGGTATGCTAGCATTGGGGCGGATGGTCTGTAAGGATCGTTTCGAACCGGCGCATGAAGGCCTTTCATTCCTTTTTTTTCGATGTAGACGTGGAATTGAAAAGCGCCTGTGTAGATGTGAGAGAGAAAAGAAGCTGTGCGTGTGCCCGTTCGATTGCGGCAAGTGAACCTTTCCGATTTATAAGGTGGTTCGCTTTACCCCGCAGGCCCTGGAAGGATATACCGTAATGGTATATCCTTTCTTTGCGGTCTTGGGCATTTTTACCTTGCTATTCTATAGATATTGAACTATTATGTCAATTCGTTTTATCAATATCTCACAACGGCATATCAAAAAATGGAATGTTTGGCATGCTGCTGTTAAGTCAAGGAAGGTAAAATTATCACAAACTTCATCACAAACTGTTTAGCTTTTGCATGGCATTCTGCTTCATTTCTGCAGTTACATGGGTATAGGTGCCTAGGGTTATGTTCGGTGTACTATGGCCTGCTATTTGTTGTGTTACGCTGACAGGAACATCCTTTTCAGCACATTCTGTTATGAACGTATGGCGTAGTACGTGACTTGAAAAGCCGATTCCTTGCATATGACCTTCGATTCTTTCCCACATCTTCTCGAACGTGTACTTAGTCGGAGGTCTAGTACCCTTGCCGAAAAGATATTCCTCATCATTTCCACGGCTTGAAAGATACGGTTTTAGCCTATCTATAATCGGTATGTCTCTTAATCCGCAATCGCTTTTCGGGGGGAGGATGATTGATTTGTTATTTATCTGGCACTGTTGCCGTACCTGTATTTCCTGCTCAGTGATATGCTTCCATTGTAAACCTAGCGTCTCACTTTTACGGGTAGCTGCATACAAGCAGATAGCAATATAGCGTGCATCCTTTTCATCCATCGTAGGCAATACCCTTGCAATCTGTTCCCGCTGTTGTTCTGTCAGTGCTTCACGTTCTGGCAATACCACACCAGGATTCCTCAGGTTACGATGCTTTGCAGGATTGACGGTTATTATGCCATCCTCTATTGCTGAAGCAAAGATTACACGCAATTTTGCAATATGAGAACGTAGAGATTCCTTCCCCATTTCTCGCCTTACATTAAGATAACCCTGTACATTAAACCATGTTATCTCATTCATAGGTGTTATTCCAAAGTACGGAATAAAGTGTTTCCGCATAAGACTATCATACCCTTTTTGGGTATTCGGCCTTAAGGAATCCCTGCGCATGGATAACAACTTATCCGTGTATTGCTTGAATGTTAGTGTATTGGGCTTTTGTTCTTGCATTTCTGCTTCTGGTATGGAATGCTTTACTACCTGTATCCCTAACCTTTCCAACATGCCGTTTTCTGCATATGCTCGAACAAGGTTATCATAAAATGTTTGCCTATTTATTCCTGTTACCCATATTATGTCGGGAGTACCGTCGGATTTGAAGCCTACCTGTAACCTATCTTTGTATTGCTTTGCCATTTCGCCTTCTCCTTCCGTTTCAGAGGGCAGAAATGGCGTGCCTGTGATTGATTTTTTGTAGTTGTCAAGGTTCATCTCGTCTATAATTTCTTTGAATGCCTTCTTTGTTAAGAAGGTGAGCATATCATATTCTTGTGTGTTAATTGAGTCAAGGGCGACCATACCGGAAAAATACCTTTCTTCAACGACTTCTCAGGTGCCGTTGTACCTTCTCCTTTGCTAGATTCAAATTTGCATGAAGGGTAAACGAAATAAGCCTAGCTATAGCATAAGTCTTCATCCTTTCTAGGTGATTAAGTATGGCGTGGTGGTTTTCATTTTCAGTGCGGATAGCCCATGAGGATTCGTGGGCTATTCGCACATATTCTTAGAACGGAAGTTTTGAAGTTTTGGGAATTGCATCTACAAAGTTATTGACTTCTGACGGAGTCATATCCATAATTGTATCATAAAACTTCTTGTCGCCTAAAAGCTTAATTCCTTCTCTGAACTTATATTTTTTTGATAGCTCTCGTAGTTTAGGTTCTTCGTGTAGCTTTCCGCTCTGTTTATTATATGTTATATCACCCATGGAAGGGTGTAATATACCACCCTGTGTGGGGGGTATCGGATGCGCTTTTTGTCTTTGTAAATCAGATAACCTTTTAATGTTATCCCAAAGGATAATAATTTTTGATTTTTCAAGCTGTAAAAATCCCTTATCAACCTATTCATGACGATGGATATATATCTTTTTACTTGGGATATTCGCCATAGATTCTAACCAAGTACCACTAGGGCTAAAACCATTTCCACATGTTGCATAAGCCATAAATAGCCTATACGCAGGAAATGATAATTGATTTGCCGCTTGTGATATTGCATACATAGGCATTAAGCAGTATTCTCCATTTTTTAGTTCTTTAGCTTGATTGATTATAGTTGGGGCTCTTTTTTTGCTCATAAATTATCCTTTCTATCAGCAACCTTTTTTAGGTTGACCAATGATTATGATGTAAAATGGCTAACAGGGTGCTTGTATTGGCGCAACAGAGCAGGCATACCTATTTCATATTGATTCAATTCAAATAGAAACGTAAATGCAATTATATGCCCCTACGTGGCTTTTGGATTCCTTTATAAATTATTTGTGGCTTGTTCCATGTGAAAGACTAAAGTGTCTGTAAATGTCTAGTAGGTGGCTTTATTTGCATTTGTGCATCGGTATTTGATACTTACAGATTTAGTTCTTTTACTCGGCGATAAAATGTATTTGACTTTAGGTTGAGCCTTTTCATGGCTTCTGTAGCTGTTTGCCTACCTTCTCGCCATGCTCTACACTCACGCCTAAATAATGCGTCATCAATTTTTATCGGCTGCCTTCCTTTATACTTCCCAGCGTCTTTAGCTATCTCAATCCCTTCTTTTTGACGCTGAAGAATATTCTCACGTTCGAGCTGAGATAAAGCAGCGAAGACAGTGAGCATGAATTTTCCGGCAGGCGAAGATGTATCCATGTTTTCTTTTAGAGATATGAAATTGACTCGTATATCTGTAAACTTTTCCATGGTCGCTAGAAAGTCTGCAGCACTTCTTGAAATGCGGCTTATTGACTCCGTGATTACAGTGTCTCCTTCGCGAACAAAGTTCAGCATTTCTCGAAAGCTAGCCCTATTTACATCCTTGCCAGATGCTTTATCAACGAATAGGCGCTCTGCACCGGCTTCTTCAAGGAGCCGTATTTGCCTAGTCTCATTTTGTTCTTGCGTCGAAACTCTAGCATACCCTATTATCATTGTACTCGCCCTCTCATCAAGCTTACATCATTATAACACACTTTATCGGGAATGTCAATAGGGTGTTATATTAATTTTGAAATATTTCAAAGGTAAATATGGACTTCAGTGAAACAAAGTAGGAATCAATCTAGCTGTTTCAATTGGGTATACCCTTTTGAAATAATTTACGTTAAACTACATTATATAAGAAAGGATAAGCACAAATTCCGACTGAGCAACCTAAGTGATTGATATACATATGCTACCAATTGAACTATCAATTCATATGATTTGCTTATCTATTCAACAAACATAATCGTTTTAAAGTATTGGATTGGCAAATTGTCTGTACCAATTTTTCGTTGTCTATTATCCTTGCCACTATAGAAAAATATCAAAAAGGATAATCATAGCTCAAATTGTTGCTGAAAGTCTCTGCATGAATAAACCTTTCGTTCAGTAACTATATCAGAGCTGCTTAAATCACCAAAGAGTAATGATGAACTAGGATTGTGTTTCAAATGGTTATTTGCAGCAATCATTGAATTTGAATTAGCATAACAATAACGGCAACCATTTATGCAAGTATTGTATGCACCGATATCAATACTTGCATCACAACTGCATTCATTACGCTGGTTTTTATCCTTGCCAAGCTTTAATGTATAGCCACAAATTTGTTCAAATATTTCCTTGTCTATACAATGTGCATGTCCAATGCCCATATCGCTCAAGTCAATAACTTCAGAACAGGTGTCAAGTTCAATGCCATAACCTTTTGCAATTTGAGCAAATCCATATGCAAGGATGCGCATCTCTTCTTCCGAAATTGCATGCAAATCTAGGCACCTTACATTCGATTCTGTATTTTTGTACATGTCTAAAAAGCTAAATGTACATTTTCTTAAATGGTCTTTAAGGCGTCTTGAAATCTTGTCGAAATAATCAAAATGATATGATATTGTATATTTGTCATTAAGCACAATTGGGTCATAACGCCAAATCATTTTTTTGGCTCCGATTTTATCGGACAATCTCTGAAATACAGGTATTACAAAGTCATTTTTAGATGGTATATTTGGTTCAATATCTTTTCCATATGGATTGATTGTAAATTGGAAGTAATACGTATAAGAACTCATCTCATTCAATCTTTCCATCATAGGTGACGGATTCTTTGTCCAAAAAACAATCCCATCAACAACATCAGGTGAAAGAGATATTTTACTTACTTGATGGGTGTTCATTGGATTCCGAACATAGACATATCCAGCGTGTATACGGTTTAAGAACCATTCTGAATAGTATGTTGGAATATCCGTGCGTCGGCTTGCACTTATAATCATTTATCTATCTTCTTTCAAATTTATTCTCTTAAATGCAACCTTGTTTGTCAGTAATATTGGGTGACGTGTTAATCTTGAGCTTTCACAGCCTTGGCATGACCTTCCATTAGTCTTATAGCTCACGCACATTTTATCCAATTCTAATAAGAATTCTTTTGCATTTTCAGGATAAGTAAAATCCTTGTCGAAGGCCCGAATTCCCATGTTCTCTAATGTTTCATATGGGCTCAAACAGTTGTCAAGTGCAATAAACCTCTTTACTTTATTTTCTTCAAGGGCTTTCACAATACTTGCTACTCTTCCCATATCTGTTCTTGTATGCGAATATGTGGAGCGAATTGAGACTAACAATCTTATTGAGCGAGATGTAAATTTGATTTTCTTTATCGAGTCACAGATATAGTTAAATGATTCAATACTAAATTCGCCTATTGACTTTGGAAAGAATATAATATTACAGTTAAGTTCACTATTGGTTTTGAAATATTCAACAGCGTTGCAAATTTCAATGGACATTTCGTCATTTTCTCTCTTACAGAATCGATATTTCCAGTCAATAATATCAATTCCATGGTACTCTATTTTGCTGCTAAGGCCTTTGTGCATTACTGCATTTACGGCTGACCAATAGTCTAATCCATTTCCACACCCAATTGAAAGAATTTTTAAAGTAGGATTAGGATTGTACCATGGTATTTTTTGCAATGCTGATAAGAACATTTGCTTATATTCAAATGTATAAGCAAAAGCATAACGTAGAAGGTAGTACTCCTGAATATGTATATCCGAATAGTCAGGCAAATTCTTCAAATCATAATTAACACCTTTTAGGCTACAAAGCTTAACATTACTATCCAGATGTGCTTTAAATGGGCCAAACACTTCCTGAATATACTTCTCAATTGAAATCATTTTAATGCTCCATCTTCGCATTATGTCCACAAAAAAATTTTGTCTGCGCTTTCCTACCTGTTTGTTTCTAATACGCTTGTATGGAGCCACCTAAATTTCTGAGTTGCTTAATAGACCAATCTTGTTCCCTAAAATGTATATAATTTCATCACTGCCTATATCTCCTTTCTTAAATTTTTCGAATAATTTCAGCAAAGTGGTAGTCTCAATTATAAGGCAATTGTTTCTAGTTGCCAATTGAATTTGGTCTTTATGGATAGGTTCTCTATCGTTTATTGGCTTTGTTCGAAAGGGATTAATTATAAGCAACTGCTTAACATTTTCAACAATTCCAGAATCATTTAGCTTATCCCTGTATAATTGATAGTGTTTTTCTACTTGCGTTATATGTTCAAATTTAACATTAGAATTTACCCCTTTTATTTCCCCAATAAATGTTATATCCTTCTTTTTTATTAGAAAATCTTCTTTTTTTATGTCAGAAAAACATGCTAGGTCACAAACCAATACCTGTTGTAATATATCATATACAACATCGACCAAAGTGTCGCTGTTTATAAATAGTATTGATTTATACTTTAAATTCTCTGAAAGCTTCAATTCAGCACTATTAATAATTCTATTTGATTGTTCAATTTTAGCTCTCTCTGATTTAATTTGTTTGTTTTGAAATTCATCATCAAAAGCATAATATTCATAAAGCCATGAGGGATACTCTTCAATACACTTTACTAAACCAATACCGCCAAGATATTTCTGAATTGTATTAAAATCAGACAATATATCTAGTGTAGTTACAAATATTCTATCATTAATCAATTTCGTTGTACATTTGTTGCTACGTTTTGATACAGTAATGGATTCTAGATAAGTAGGGAAGTAGAAATCTGCCGAGCAAATTATATCACCAATTATTGTTTGAGTATTTTCATATATTAATTCGCAAGAAACAGTTGTTATTTTGCTTAGTATATCTTTCAATGGCCCTAACATATCCTTCAGTTCAATAGAATAATAATATTTCTTTTGAGCACGGTCATAAAAGTAGGTCATCTTATAATTCTGAGGTAAACAAATAATAATACTACTTAGTTTGCTATTGTTTATAATTGCTCCGATACTTAAAAAATGATTTATAATGTTGATTGACTTGGAACTGTTTTCGTCATTATACCATATTGATTCATGCTGCAAATCGATTATATTTATATCAAATTCATCAAACGACTTTGGTGCGTTTAATGATGTTAGGCATGTGTTATCTTTAATACTCTGATTATAACGCTTATTACTAGAACCAACTATTTGTATCATGTAAATTCTCCTTATAACGACATTTTTGACAATTATATCATGAATAACATTTAGTTTCAAATACTCAAAAAGTAAGTATGTCATTCCTTTAGAGAAAAATGGCACATTTGCAAGCCAAGTAAATCGGTTCATACCGGAAGTGGTTTATAAACTTCTTTCTTGCGATTTGTTACATAAATATACTCATTTATCATCACGTATATTATCACAAAAATTATCACAAAACACGCCATTCTTGCCTATTTGGTATCAGTTTCTACTATTATCCTCTTTGGAGTGTTTCATCTCATTCCGTAATGGTATATCCTTTCTTTTTGTTATGTAGGCGTTTCTCGGTATTTCCTGTTATGTGGGTCGATTGAAGAAAAAACTGCAATTCAAATCTTCATAAATCCTTGATAGGGTATTGACAACTATATCGCCTCCCGATATAATTACATCGTCTTCCGTTATATCGGGAGGCGTTATAGTTGGAGGCAAAAGACATGTCTGAAACCATTGTACTGACGGAGGCAGTGTATTACATACTGCTTTCCCTGTTTGAGCCTTTGCACGGCTACGGCATTATGCAAAAAGTGGAGTCATTAAGCCAGGGCCGGGTGAAGCTGGCGGCCGGCACGCTGTACGGCGCTATCAATACGCTCTTGGAAAAGCGGTGGATCACGGCGCTGCCGGGGGATAATAGCAGCCGGAAGAAGGAGTATGTTATCTTGGAAGAGGGAAGGCAGGCAGTTTTGGGCGAGATCAGCCGCCTTCGCGAGTTGATTGACAACGGGGAAAAGATCATTGGAGGGAAAATGCGATGATTCATACAGTAAGGCGGCTCTATTTTGTATGGGATTTCGAAAAGCAGGCAAAGTGGTTAAGCGATATGGCGGAGAAGGGGCTGTATTTAATAAGTGTCGGCTTTGGCAGGTTTGATTTTGAGGAAGGCGAGCCGGGCAGATATACGTACCGGATGGAATGGCTCAGGCACCGGCCAGGAAGCGGCGAAAGCGTATCCTACATCCGTTTTCTGGAGGAGACGGGCGCGGAATATGTGGCTGCCTTCAAACACTGGGTGTATTTCAGGAAACAGACAGCAGAAGGCGCGTTCGACCTATACAGCGACCTGGATTCACGGCTCAATCACCTGAAGAGGCTCATTACATTGATGCTTTGCCTGATTCCGCTGCTACTGCCGGCCATCGCATTGAATGCCTGGGTGTGGATAAAGCTGCAGGAAACGCCAAATGCCGTCATGGCGGGAGCGCTGGCCGTCTTTTTGCTGTTCATGACGTCCGGGCTTTATAAAATCGCCAGGAAATACAGGCGTCTCAAAAACGAACGGATCCTGCATGAGTAAAAAGAGGGATAAGTATGGTCAAGAGACTGCTTCAATTCACCCTTCCTGTTGGGCTGCTGATCTATGCGGCCTATACGGTAAGCAGCCGGTATGTTCAGATCAGCGATACGGTTGCCAGCATATTGTGCTATACATCCATTGCGCTGATGATGACCGGCATCGCCTACCATGGCTGGTGCTTTGGCAAGGGGAAAACCCTTACGCCAAATAGGCAGAGTGAATAAATTGTACGATTGAGAAAAGGTGAGTGACAGTATGCCAAATCGGGCGGTCGATTGATTATCGTCCGCCCGATGCCGTATTCTTGTTCATATTTCTGCCGGGGTTTGTGGGAGCCGGAAGGGAAGCGGATACTTTCTTTGCAGCCGTAGGGACGCTGCTGTGCTTGCCTATGCATGTTCATGGCAGGTCGCGCATTAGAGCCTTCCACTTGAGGGCTCCGGAACCCTGCCCCCGCCAGTGACGGAAA
>JAEZJP010000105.1 GCA_023415715.1 Bacillota bacterium | reverse complement strand
ACGGTGTTGAAGATGTTGGCGATGCAGATGAGGGTGATCAAGGTGATAAAACCGTAGATCAGTACGCCAAGGAACATATTGCGGTTTCTTGCCGTCCGTGCCTCGCTGTGCACGTTGTAAAGGTAGTAGTCAGGTACAATGTTGCTTTCCATGATATCTTTCAGTTTCTTTTCCAGCGCAAGGTCTTCCCGTGCGGCCGTCAGGTACACCGTATTCTGCGCAAGCTTTATCCCTTCTGTCTCTTCCATATCTGCTATGATCGCGTTAAATACCGGCTGGCTCACAACCATGGATGTATAGGAGAAGGAGGGGATGGTAACACCTAGGGGGCGTTCCGTAGTCAGCGCGCCGATGGTGATATCCACAGGCGTGCCATCCTCTTTTGTTTTGCTTGTCATGATTGTGGAGGTAAGGACTTCACCCGGCGTGAAGTTGAATATCTGCCCGGCTGCCTTTTTTACGCTTCCGTCCTCCAACTCAATTCGTTGAACGCCGTAGTTGATGAGGATCCCTTGCGGATTGCCCGCATCCATATAAGGTGCGGCATCAACGCCAACCTTTTGGGCATAGGCTTCAAAGGAATTTTGGTCCAGCGCCATGATGGTCAGGGAGAAGGGATAGATATTTTCTTCCCCATTTTCCGTTGATGGCACCGGTTTTGCGAATTTTGCCCTGATGCCGGCCGCACTCAGCCGGCCGTCTTCGAGCGCATGCTTTGCCTCATCGGTGAACCGGCTTTTATCGATATCGGCCGACCCCCACAGCATGTCGGCAAACACCACTTCCTTCGCCTCGGAAAGCTTTGCGATCTCCCGGTTGGCCGCTTGCATGACGGAATCGGAAGCCTGGTAGTAACCCAGGGAGATGTCATAATTGATGCCCTCGTCCATGGCTCCGGCGGTGACGCTGATCAAAGAAATGTATTGGGACACCGTCAGAAACAGCGCCAGGCTGATCACCAGGGATACGACGGTGGCCCTGTATTTCTTTTTGCTGCGTTTTAAGTTTTTCAGGGCAATTTCTGCCTCAAAGCCAAAGAGCTTTCGTGTCAGACGGGAGGTTTTGACCGTCCTGTTGGTGAGCTTTACCTCGTGGCTTAAGCGGATGGCCTCCATGGGCGTGATTTTGGAAGCGCGCCTGGCCGGGATATACACCGACAGGAAAATGGTGACCAGGGAAAAGAGCACTGTTACGCCGATTGCCCACCATGGAAGCTGCATCATAAGCTCCGCGTCGCTTTCCACGTACAGCACGGCCCGGAGCAGAGGGCGCAGGAAATGCATCGTGACCGCGATACCGCCCGCGCCGGCGGCCAGCCCCAGGGGAATGCCGATGAGCGATATGACAAAGCCCTCAAAATAGATGCTGGAACGTTTTTGGGAAAGTGTGGCGCCCACGCTGGACAATAGGCCCAACTGCCGCGCACGCTCGGCTACGGATATGGCAAAGGCGTTGTATATGAGGCACACCGAAGCCACCACGATCACGCCGATCATGACGATCATCATGCTGTATACGAACCGGCTTTGCCTGTCGCTTCTCATCAAGCCGTAGTAGCGAAGCAGGTCGTCGTTATAATGGATATCATACTCCGTTTTGCCGACGGAGGCGGCAAGGGCCGTCACGTTTTCTTCCAGGCCCTGATTGACATTAGGCACGGTGAGCCATACGTCTACCTTA
Source organism: Bacillota bacterium (assembly GCA_023415715.1). Taxonomy (GTDB): domain Bacteria; phylum Bacillota; class Clostridia; order Christensenellales; family Aristaeellaceae; genus JAEWAH01. The sequence goes on along the minus strand of JAEZJP010000105.1, from coordinate 12,983 downwards.
TCTTCTGGCGTAAGCTCCGTAAGGTCCAGGTATCCCAGCACGCCGTAGCCGGCCGAATAGCTTTGTTCAAATGCGGGCTGGTCAATGACACCCACCACGGTATACGTATTGGAAACGCCCGGAACAAAGGTTTCGGTGACGGTGCGGTTGCCGTAATTATCCCACTCGGCCTGCAGCGCAGCATTTGCTTCAATGGGCAGGCCGCTTTTTATATCCAGCCGCGCGCCTGATTGCAGCGTGATGAGTTCGCCCGCCTTTATATCAAGGCCTGCGGACAGCATCCGCCGGGAAATGGCCACCTCCCCGCTGCTCTGAGGCAGCCGGCCGGATAATAAGCGGATAGACATTTGCGTATATCCCTCAGGGGTATACTGCCTCAGGAAATAGAACATCTCATCGGCATCCTGAACCGGGGTATAGCCCACATCCCTGCTGAAAGAAAAACCTTTGGCGGCACCGCTTTGTAAAACGGCAGGCGTGTCCGCCGCGTTGACCCCAATTATTTGCGCATGCCAGTTGCCGCCGGTTGCAATGGAATCCCGCTGGAACAGGCTGATGAAGGAAGCTGACAGCGCCGCCACGGCGGTGATCATGGCCACCGACAAAATCACCCCGATGATGGTGACAACGGTTCGCTTTTTGTTTTTGATCAGGCTGCGCAGCGTAAAACGCCTCATTACATTCATGAACGCGTCACCTCATCCGAAACGATGCGGCCATCCTCAATGCTGATGATCCGGTCGGCCTGCAGCGCGATGTTGCGGTCATGGGTGATCAGCAGCAGCGTCTGCTTGTATGTGCGGTTGGAGGTCTTTAGTAGCTGCACGATGTCGGCGCTGTTTTTGCTGTCCAGGTTTCCGGTAGGCTCGTCGGCCAGCACCAGGGCCGGATTGTTGATGAGCGCCCGGCCAATGGATACACGCTGCTGCTGCCCGCCGGACAATTGGTTGGGCAGGTGGCCGCGGCGGTCGCTTAAGTTTAATAGGTTCATGATCACCTGCAGCTGCTCATGGTCCGGCTTGCGGCCATCCAATAAAAGGGGCAGGGTGATGTTCTCCTCCACGTTGAGCACGGGAATCAGGTTGTAAAACTGGTAAATCAGCCCCACCTGGCGGCGGCGGAAGATGGCCAGGCGGGTTTCATCCAGCGCATAAATATCGGTGTCGTCCAGGAATACCTTGCCGGAGGTGGGCCGGTCCACTCCGCCAAGGATATGTAAAAGAGTGCTTTTCCCTGAGCCGGAGGAACCCATAATGGCCACGAACTCGCCCTTTTTCACGCTGAAGGATACGTTGTCCAGCGCCTTTACCGCGGCCTCCCCGGTTCCGTAGTTCTTGGTCAGGTTTTCCACTCTCAATATTTCCATTGTTTATCCTCCAACCTTGTGTGCACCGCCAGGATATCGGGCTTGCTTTACGTTCGCCGCCTTGAACAATTTCATTGTACGGCGCTCCCGTGACAGCCCGGTGACTTTTTCGGTGACAGTTTTGTCATTATTCACATGAAATATATGGGTTGAGTTGAGTCAACAAGGCTATGTTGTAAGAATTGGATGATAAGAGCTTTCCCTGCGCTCTCAACTGGCGCACAGGTACGCCATCCTCCCAAAAGGCTTCCCCTTGAGGGGAAGGCTTTAAAGATAGCGCAAGTGCATTTTCGTTTTTTTGTACAATTCAAGCATTATGAGTTTTATAACTGCCTTGAAAATACCGCTTTGCTACTGATGCTTAAGACCTCCTCCAGCCTCCTTCATCGGCAGCCTCCATCTGGCTCAATCGTCGCTCTGCTCACTGCGTTCGCATTGCTCGTTTCGCCAGCCTCCTCCACCTCGCTTCATCCGGCACAGCCGGCGCTTCGGCTACGGAGCCTCCAAGAGGGAGCCTCTATTTGTGCTGCGGCTGCCTGGGGAAGCGCAGCACAAATTCTCCGCCCTCAGCCGGATGGGATTTGGCTTCCACCGCTCCGCCCTGGCCTTCCACGATGGCGGCGGCCATGGCCAGGCCGATGCCCACGCTGTCGTCGGAAGCATGCTTGCCCCTATAGAAGCGTTTGAAAATATGGGGAAGATCATGGGGGTCGATGCCGGGGCCGGTATCCGTGATCCTCACCTGGGTAAACAGCGGGTTTTCAGTAATGGCGACGGTGACTTCTCCTTGCAGGGGCGTATATTCCACGCAGTTTTTCAGGATATTCAAAAGCGCCTCGGCAGTCCAGGCTTCGTTGCACCACAGGGTGATATCTTCCCCCGAAAGGTTCAGCTTCTGCTCTTTCAATTCCATTGGGATGCGCAAAGGCTCCAACGATCTGTCCAGAAGCTTTTTGGCTATGACCGGCGCGGGCTCCATACGCGCGGTACCGGCATCCAGCTTGGACAGCTTCAAAAGGGATGTTACAAGCCATTGCAGCCGCTCCAGCTGCATACGTATGCGCTGGGTAAAGGTGCGGCGTTCCTCTTCCGTAAGCCCGGCGTCCAGAATCAAATCGGTCATCATGAACATGGAGGTGAGCGGTGTTTTCAGTTGGTGGGAAATGTCCGACAACGCATCGGCCATGGCGGTCTTGTCGCTGCGCAAAAGCTCATTCTGCTCTTTCAGTGTTACGGTCACCTTGTAGATCTCGCTTTTCAGTATGGACAGTTCGCCCTCTTTGTTGTCGCGCACATCCAGGGAATCATCTCCCCGGTTGATCCTGGCAAGGTAGCCGCTGAGCCTGTCGATCTGCCGGTACCTTTTGTAGGTATATAGAAGCAGCAGCGCAATAAAGCCAAGGGATGCGGCCCCCGCGATGAAAACTGCCGCCTGCGAAAAGAAATAGCAGCCGGCTGTTGCTGCGGCCCCTAAGGCTAAAAGCAGCATCAAAAAACGCCGAAGCTCCGGGTTGCGGTACATGCGCATATCAGTCACCCGCTTTATACCCCAGCCCGCGCACCGTTTGTATGATTTGCGGACTTTGAGGGTCTTCCTCAATTTTTTCACGGAGGCGCTTTACATACACGCTCAAAGTATTATCGGTTACAAAATCCCCGGCGATATCCCAAATGCCCTCCAACAGCTGCGTACGGCTAAGCACCTGCTTGGGATGGGTGGCCAGCGTGAGCAGCAGCCGGTATTCCAGCGCGGTGAGTGGAATCTCCTGGCCGTTCCTTGTCACCTTGGCTTGCCTGGTGTTGATGGTGATGGAGGCAAGATGCAGCTCATCCCGGTTTTCGGCCTCCAGGCCGCAGCGTCGCAGCACCGTGCGAAGCCTGGAAACCAGTTCCCTCACACGGAAGGGCTTTGTGATGTAGTCGTCGGCCCCCATATCCAGGCCCATCACCACATTCACCTCGTCGTCGCAGGCGGTCAGGAACACCACCGGCGCGCTTAAGCGGGCTTTGATCAGCCGGCATAAATCATAACCGCTTCCGTCGGGCAGCGAAAGGTCAAGCAGATACAGGTCAAAGTCCGCCTTCCCGATCACTTCCCTGGCCTGCGCCGCCGTATAGCAGCTGCTTACCTCGTAGCCTTCCTGCCGCAAGGTGTATTCCAGGCCGATGACGATCGTCTTGTCATCCTCCACCAACAGGATCCGCTTCATGGACATCCCCCTTTTTTTCATTATACCTGTTTTGGCTGTCTTGCGGGTGACAAATTCGTCATGATAGGGGAAATCATGGTTGATTGACGGAAAGAATTGACTTTGGTATAATTCAATCACAAATGAATAGCGCGTGTATCTGCATGGTAACATGCGGCGCCATTTTGGCGTCATGGGAACGCGGATGAAATTTCCGGGCTATCCCAGTAACCGTGAAACGGACGAACGGGCATAAAGGCCACTGCCGCAAGGCGGGAAGGCGCTCAAGTAGGATGATGTTAAGCCGGGAGACCTGTTTACACGTAAGCGCTCCTGGGGATTGGGACAGGCTATGCATAGACGGGACCTATGCCTGATTTAGTTGTCTCTCGTAAAGGGGGACAACTTTTTTTCTCCTCCTAATCTATTCATTTGAATATTTCGATTGGGGGTATTCTCATGAAAGGTACCAAGATTCTCTCCCTGTTCCTGGCGGCTTTCCTGTTGTTTGGCCTGATATCTTCAAGCGCCCTTGGCGAAGCCGCATCCCCGGTAACCGTAAAAGACATGAAGGACCGGGAAATCACTCTGGATGCGCCCGCAACGCGGATCGTGGCGCTTACAGCCGCCGACTGTGAAATCCTCTACGCTCTGGGGGCGGGGGATACGCTGGTGGGCCGCGGCGAATACTGCGAGTATCCGGAACAAGTGAAGAATGTGCCTTCCGTTCAGTCCGGCGCAACCACCAACATTGAGCAGATACTGGCCTTAAAGCCCCAAGTTGTGATCATGGGCACCATGGCCCAGACGATTGAACAAGTAGCTGCGCTGGAGGCGGCCGGCATCAAAGTTGTTGCCAGCGAAGCCACCGACATCGCCGGCGTCTATACGGCTATTGAACTGATCGGCGCGGTGACAGGTAAAACTTACGAGGCAGGCGCGCTGGTGGAGAGCATGAAAGCTTCCTTTGAGGAGATTTCCAAAAAAGCGGCCGGCGACGGCACCAAAACCGTGTACTTTGAAGTATCTCCCCTGCAGTATGGCTTGTGGACAGCCGGCAGCGGAACCTTCATGGATGAGCTGGCCACGATGATAGGGCTTCAAAATGCCTTTGCCGATGTTCAGGGTTGGGGTGAAATCTCCCAGGAGCAGGTCATAGAGCGCGATCCTGATTACATCGTCACCATCGCCATGTACTTGGGCGAAGGCTTAAATCCGGTGGAGGAAATCAAGAGCCGGGTGGGCTGGCAGGACCTGAAGGCCGTGAAGAACGGAACCATCCTCAACGCGGACTCCAATGAAATATCCCTTCCCGGCCCACGGCTTAAAGACGCGGCGCAGACGCTGTTTACGTTCGTGTACGAACCGGAAACCCTTGTGCCGGCGGCGTAAAACGGGATAACTGGGTAGGGGGCGGCTCTCCGCCCCTTGCCCGGGAATTGAGGTATCTATGGAAAAGCGCAGGGAAGGCTTCCGCCTCTATGAATACGCCTTGCTGACAGCGGGTACTTTAGCCGCGCTGTTGTTATGCGTATGCCTTGGCAGCGTGAACATACCTTTGAAAGACACCCTCACCGCCGTCTGGAATACGGTATGGGGCCTGCCCATACCGGAGGGCGTTTCCCGTTCCGTAATCGTGTATGTGCGGCTCCCAAGGGTGATTTGTGTCGCCTTGTCGGGGGCTGCCTTGTCTCTTTGCGGCGCAGCCATGCAGGGGCTTTTGCGCAATCCCCTGGCGGATGGATCAACCCTCGGTGTTTCCTCCGGCGCATCGCTTGGTGCGATTGCAGCCATTGCATTTGGGCTGACCATACCCGGTATCGGTTTTGCCGGGACCATGGTGATGGCCATGATCTTTGCCTTTCTGTCGCTGATATTCATTCTGTCCCTGGCCTACAGGCTGGACCATACCCTGGCCACCAACACCATCATTCTGATCGGCGTTATTTTCACCATGTTCTCAAGCAGCATCATCAGCCTGATCATCACCTTTTCCGGGGACAAGATCAAATCCATCATGTTCTGGACCATGGGTTCCCTGGCGGGCAGCAGCTATCAAAATGCGCTGGCACTGCTTGCGGCCCTCATCATCTTTGGAACGTTGATGCTGCTCGGCGCCAGGGAACTGAATGCCTTTGCGGTGGGGGAGGACAACGCCCGCCATGTGGGGGTGGACGTGAAGCGGGTGAAGCTGAAGATACTCATCTGTGCTTCGGCGCTCATCGGCGTGTGCGTGTCCATCGGCGGGACCATCGGCTTCGTGGGCCTTGTGATGCCTCATATCATGCGCATGCTGACGGGGCCCAACCACAGGCGGCTGCTGCCTGCCAGCATGTTTGGCGGGGCCATTTTCCTGATGCTGGCCGATCTGTTGGGCCGGGTGGTTTTAAGCCCATTGGAGATACCTATCGGTGTCATCACATCGCTGATCGGCTCCATCGTGTTTGTGTACATCTTCTATTCCTCAAGAAAGGCGGGATGACGTATGCTGAATGTTAGGCACCTCACGGTCCGGCATGGCAGCCTCACCGTGCTTGAGGATATCGGATTTTCGCTTTGCGCGGGGCAGTGGCTGATGGTGGCGGGGCCCAACGGAGCGGGGAAGACCACGCTGATAAACGCCATATCCCAGGGCGTGCCCTACAGTGGGGAAGTATACTATCAAAATCAAAATGTGAAGCGTATGCGCCCTTCCGCCCTGGCAAGGGAAATCGGCGTGCTGTCCCAAACCCATCAGGTGGGCTATGCCTTTACGGTGGAGGAAGTGGTGAACCTGGGCCGGTATGCCCACCGAAAGGGCCGCCTTACCTTTACCGACGAGCAGGGGGAAGAAAAAGTACGGGAGGCCCTGGAAATCACCGGCATGACGCCTTTTCGTCACCAGTCGGTGCTCACATTGTCGGGCGGCGAACTGCAGCGTACGTTCCTGGCCCAGGTTTTTGCACAGGACCCGAACCTGATCCTTTTGGATGAGCCGGCCAACCACCTGGATTTGAAATATCAAAAGCAGATGTTTGAGCTGCTGGAAGAGTGGATCAAGCGGCCTGGCCGGGCCGTCATCTCCGTGGTGCACGATATCAGCCTGGCCAGGGCATACGGCACCCACGCATTGCTTATGCATGAAGGCCATCTGGCGGCCTATGGCAGCAACAAGCAGGTTTTATCCGGGGAAAACCTTCAAAACGTGTATGGCATGGATGTGCAAAATTGGATGCGGAACCTGCTCTCCCAATGGGAAGAATAGCTCATGAGGGTCATGGGGGTGAACCGCTTATGAAATCAAAAGGGCTTGTGCATGTATACTACGGGGACGGGAAAGGAAAGACGACCGCTGCGCTGGGGCTGGCCCTCCGGGCTTACGGTCAGGGTTTCCGCGTGGTGATTCTCCAGTTTTTCAAGAACGTTTTTTCGGGCGAACTGGCGGCGCTTGAAAAGCTTCCCGGCATCAAAGTCATGCGCGGGCAAGGCAGCGGCAAATTTCTTTCCGCCATGACGCAAGAGGAAAAGGAATGCATGCGAAAGGACCATGACAATCTTCTTGCAGAAGCCGCCGATATAGTCATGCGGGGGGAATGCGATCTTCTGGTGCTGGATGAAGCGCTGGACGTGGGTCACCTTTCCATGGCGGATGAGAGCATACTGGCCGGTCTCTTGAAAAACAAGCCTTACGGGGTGGAGATCGTGATCACCGGGCATCAACCCATAGACTGGATCATGGAATCTGCGGACTATATTACGGAAATGGTCAAGCGCAGGCACCCGTACGACAATGGCACCGCTGCAAGAAAAGGGATAGAATACTGATTGGCGGTGCATAAGCATGATATAATGGAATAAAAGATCCTCCGCATGCTTTCGGAAACAAATGCAGTGCTTTTGTTGGGAGGGCTGAAAATGAAGCATTTGCTTATACCCATCGACGGCAGCGACCTGAGTATAAAATCGGTAAAAGCAATTGAGCAAATATTCCCGCCTGCCCGTGCCGATGTAACGCTGCTGACGGTCAGGGAAGATGCCGACAGCTCAAGCATGGTCATACGCGATCAAATGGAAAAGGAAACCATGCCGCTGCTTGACAAAGCAGCCTCCCTGATCCCTTCCTATACGGTGCATAAAGCGGTGGAATTCGGCATCCCCGGCCATGTCATACTTCGATATGCAAAGCAGCACGGCACGGATGTTATTATTATCGCCAGGCGCACGAACAGCGCATTGTCCTCTCTTTTGGGTTCCGTCGCCACTCACCTTGTAAAATACGCGCATTGTCCTGTTATCGTGCTTCCGGAGGGCAATATTGACCTGTGAGCCTGTGGAGAGCGGCTAAAACCACGTTGTCACCCCAAGGGATAAATAATGATTGCCCTTTTATCTCCTTTCGCCGCCTGAGGGCGGCACCATCCCATCTGGCTCAATCGTCGCGGTGCTGCGCTCTGCTTGATACCCCGGCGGTCTCAATTGTCGCGCTGCTTCGCTGTCGCTTGCATCGCTCTGATTCGACCGCTTCCTCAGCTTCGCTTTTTCCGCCACAGGCGGCGCTCAGCTTCGGAACCCGTTTCGCCAGCCTCCTCCACACCGCCCTATTCTGCCACAGGTAGGGGCGGTGTTCCGGAGCCTCCAAGAGGGAGGCTTTCCAAAAGGCTTCCCCTTGAGGGGAAGCTGTCGACGAAGGAGACTGATGAGGTGGAAATGGCTACGTATACGATAGTGTCGGACACCTCATCCGGCGCTGCGGCGCCACCTTCCCCTCGAGGGGAAGGCTTTTGGATAGGCTCCCTCTTGGAGGAGGCTGGGGGAGGTCTATCGCACTAGTAAAAGCTGTTTTCAGGAAACATTACTTGCCTTTCCGGTTGAAAAAGCACCGGCATTTTGCTATACTTGGTGCGGGAATGAATGTCTCCCGTGGCGTTTGCCAAAACCGCTGAAAAGCTGATGACTTCTGTTTGGACAGAGTTAATCAGCTTTATTATTTATCTGTCTATGGAGGAACCTTATGCGGGCGTGCCTTGCCGTTGGAATGGGTGGATTTCTGGGATCCGTATGCCGATACCTGCTTTCGATGATTCCGCTTACAGACAAAACCGGTTTTCCTTTTATTACGCTGGCGATCAATGTTCTAGGCGCGTTTGCAATCGGTATTCTGGCGGGTATATCCTCAAAATACACGGGAGCGAACGCCGATTTGATGGCTTTCCTTCGCGTAGGGGTCTGCGGCGGGTTTACGACATTCTCCACATTTGCATTGGAGATTACAAAACTGTTCGGAGCAGGAAAAGTGTGGGTGGGCATTACATATGTCCTGCTCAGCCTGATCCTTGGGGTCGGTGCGGTTTTATTGGGGAAAGCAATTACGGCGTAGAGAAGTGTTAACTACAGAAATAACGGAATTCAGAAGCCCCGGCAGAGAGGTCAACAAACATACGACGCCGTAGGGGCGATTAGTAATCGCCCGCCAAGTTTGGTTATTCAGGCCGCTGCATGCGGGCGATTCATAAGTACCCATCTGGCTCAATTGTCGCGGTGCTGCGCTCCGCTTGCTCCGCTCGTTTCGCCAGCCTCCTCCACACCGCCTATTTCCGCCACTGGCGGAGGCGGTGTTCCGGAGCCCCTACGGCTTTCGGGCGAAAATGAATGGGTTCGCCAAGCAATCAAGCTGTGCAAATCTTTCATCATCCCGAACCTTTTTCTGTTTTGGGCCATATAGAATAGCCACATTTCAGCTGATAAACGAAAACACAACAAACAGCAAATTGGAGATTTATCAACACAACTGTAATCAATCCCGAAATAAAAATGGATTTTCAAAATCCGCGTCAAACCTATTGACAAACAAAGCGCATTAAAGTACGCTGTCCTTAAAAGTACAGCGTACTTTAATGCATGCTGCGCTTTGATCCTTCTAAAGGGGGACAGAGGATGCGGTATGCAAATGAAGAGATCAGGCAGCGGATCATTGACACAGCCCGCGAGGAGTTTCTTGACAAGGGTTTTGAGAAGGCTTCCATACGAACGATAACCGCCAGGGCAAAGACATCCAAAAGCAATCTGTACAACTACTTTAACGACAAAGACGATCTTTTTTGCGCCGTGCTGGAGCCCGCCACAACCGAAATACGGGCAGGTCTTGTATTGGCAAAGCAGTATAACATGCCGAAAGAGACCGGCGACTACACCTTTTCCTCACAGCAGTTTGTGATAGGCGTCATCAGCAAGTTCATTGCGGAACATGCCGATGATGTGAAGCTTTTGCTCTTTCAGGCGCAGGGCTCTACTCTTGCGGGCTTCAAATACGAGGTCCTTGACCTGTTTACCGACAATATGGAGGAGTGGACACGGTCTGTTCATACAAAGAAGAATGTATCCAGGCTGTTTGTCCGCACCGTCTGCAGTTTCTACCTCAATATGATCGAGCAGATCCTTCTTGTGGGACCGCCTGAGGATATGATTCAATTCATGAAGGAGATATCCGTATTCGTCTATCACGGCTGGAAGAACGTGTTTCTTGAAGAATAAAGGAGCGAGCATAAAATGAATCGCAGAATAGAATCAAAAACTTCACGTACGGCGGAGTTTACCTGCCTTGTACGCGCGCTGTCCAACCTGGAAAAAAGGGAGCAGTACAAAAGCGGTGACTATGTGTCCCTGATCATCATGAACGACCTCATACGCCCGCTTTTGCGTTTTGCTTACTTCAAACGCATCTTTACAGCCAAGTACCCCGCGGGCATGTATGAATATGTGATCGCCCGCACGAAAGCGATCGACTTGGAATTCAAAAAGGCGCTGGAACAGGGATGTAAACAGATACTCATATTCGGTGCGGGATTTGACTCAAGAGGGATCCGCATGGGTCAAAATGCCGGGGGCACCCGTGTTTTTGAATTGGACGCTCCTGCCACGCAAAACGCCAAAATCGAGCGGTACCGTCAAAAAAAAGTCAAGCTGCCTGCAAACCTTGTATTCATACCGATCGATTTTGACCGGGAAAGCCTTCCGGAGCGCCTTGAGCAATCAGGCTTCGATAAGGGCTGCCCCTCCCTGTTCATTTTGGAGGGCCTGACCATGTACCTTCAGCCGGAATCGATTGACAGCACTTTCCGCGTGATTTCGGATTTCGCGGGCAAAGGCAGCCGCATTATATTTGACCATATTTACGCTTCGGTGCTGCGCAGGGAAAACCTTTACGAGGGGGAACAAGCGCTGTATGACAGCACGGCGGAAAACGGGGAAGGGTTTTGCTTCGGCATCGAAAAAGGACATATTGACGAGTTTCTGAACGCTTACGGATTTATTGTCGAAAAAATCATGGACTCCGATGTTCTTGAGGATATGTTCTTCCGCGATGCGCATGGTGAGCTCGTAGGGCGTGTAAACAAAACCCATTGCATTGTGACAGCCGAAAAAAGTTGAATTTGAAGTAAGTTAAATATACGTTGCGCCAAATGCTGGTAATATGCTATATTCATTGCAGATTCTGGAGTATACAACCGGAGGGAAAAGGCTATGCGCACAACGGACTCCTTTGTGAATGTAAACGGCCAGGTGTTTTATAAGGTGGAACACAGTGAGGGGCTGACGCCTTTTTTCATCAACGTAATTTCATCCAGCGATGTGTGGATTTTCATGTCCTCCAAAGGCGGGATCACAGCGGGCCGGAAGGACGCGCAAGGCGCCGTTTTCCCCTATGAAACGGATGACCGCCTGCATGATCAAAAGAATACGGGTTCCAAGACGGTTATCAGGGCAGGGGACCAATTGTGGGAGCCCTTTGCGCGCACGACCCTTAACAAGTGGCGCGTCACGCAGAATTTGTACAAGGCTGTCCAGGGCACAAGCGTGATTTTTGAAGAGATCAACGAAGAGCTGGAGCTCAGCTTTTCCTATCAATACGAAAGCAGCGAGCGGTTCGGCATCGTAAGGACGTCGGTTCTCAAAAACTTATCCGGCGAAACAGTGCAGGCGGATATTCTGGATGGCCTGGAAAACATCATGCCCTGCCATGTGGATAAGAATTTGCAGGCGAACACCTCCACACTGGTGGATGCATACAAGGCAAATGAGCTGTATCCGGACAGCAAACTTGCTACCTACGCCTTGACGACGCTCATCAATGACACGCCGAATCCCATAGAGATCCTTAGGGTTAATGTGGCATGGACCGATTGTACAAAGGCCCAAATTGCATTAAGCTCCCATGTTGTGGACGATTTTGTGCGCGGAACTCCTTATCCATACGGCGAACCGGCTTACGGATGCAAGGGCGCCTATTTTGTGAATTACCGGGAAGAGCTTGCCCCTGGCGGCGAGTGCACGCACCGTATTGTTGTGGACCATGGGTATGACCATTGCGCTTTGGTAAAGCTTTCAAAATTGCTGTCGGCGCCTGTCGGCGATGCACTTCAACCGGATATCCAAAAGGGCAGGGAACTGCTGAACCGTTATGTGGCCATGGCGGACGGCGTACAGCAAACTTTTGATCAAACGGCTGTGCACCACCATTACCTGAATACGCTTTATAATGTGCTGCGCGGAGGGATATTTGCCGACGCTTACGCGCTGGATACAGAGGATTTTTTGGATTTTGCGATTACCCGCAGCCACGCGATTGGCAGCGGCCGGCAGTTTATCGAGAAGGCCAAACAATGCCAAACCATTCATGAGCTGAAAGCAGCGTTTGAATCCGATCCGCAGGCTTTGCGCCTTGTGCTGGAATATCTGCCTTTGAGCTTTTCCCGCCGCCACGGCGATCCGTCCAGGCCCTGGAACCAGTTCCAAATCAGGCTGAAGGATGAAAAGGGGAAGCCTGTCAAGCGTTACGAAGGCAACTGGCGCGACATCTTTCAAAACTGGGAAGCATTGGGGCTGTCTTTCCCGTGCTATTACGAGAACATGATCGCCATATTCGTGAACGCCACCACGATGGACGGCTTCAATCCCTACCGCATTCACCGCAACGGCATCGATTGGGAGCGCCCGGAGCCGGACAATCCTTTCAGCAGCCTGGGTTACTGGGGCGACCATCAAATTATCTATTTGCTTCGCTTGTTAAAAGGCCTTCAGAGCCATTTTCCCGATAGGCTCCGTGAGCTTATGCGCGCGCGGTTGTTTTCCTATGCGAACGTGCCTTATATCCTGAAGCCCTATGAGGAAATCGTTCTTGACAGCAAACATACCATCGTGTTTGACAGGCAGCGCGACGGTGAAATCACAGCCCTTTGCGAAAAGGTGGGGTCGGACGGGCAGCTGGTGCTCCAGGATAACAATGTGTATTGCGTCAGCCTGATGGAAAAGCTGATTGTTCCCCTGCTCAGCAAAATGGCCAATGTGCATTTGGACGGCGGCGTATGGATGAACACGCAGCGCCCGGAATGGAACGACGCCAACAATGCCATCGTGGGCATCGGCTTGTCGATGGTCACCATCTACCACAT
>JAEZJP010000086.1 GCA_023415715.1 Bacillota bacterium | reverse complement strand
TCCTTCAGATTCCGCCTCGCGACGGACACCCTTGCCTTTGGCTAGAGGTTCCTACTGCCTAGTCCTCAGTGGTCTTTCACCACCTAGCTATTGCCCATGCCGGGCGCACCAAAAAGAAAGCAGGGCTGCCATACATGACAGCCCTGCTTTCCATATTTTATCGCTTTATACCGCGTAGCCTTTGGGATTGTTCTTTTGCCAGCGCCAAGCATCGCGGCACATGTCCTCCAGCGTCTTCTCCGCCTTCCAATGAAGCAGTGCAAGCGCCTTGCCGGGATCTGCGTAGCACTCCGGCACATCCCCCGGTCTGCGCCCGGCCATTTGATGCGGCACCTGAACACCGTTAACGTCCTGAAAGGCGCGAAGGATTTCCAGTATGCTGTATCCGTTTCCCGTACCCAGGTTAATAGCTTCCGCCCCGGTATGGCGCTGGGCATACTCTATGGCCTTTACATGGCCGCGGGCCAGATCCATCACATGGATATAGTCCCTTATGGTCGTACCATCCCTTGTGGGATAATCGGTTCCGTACACCTGAAGCATGGGCAGCTTGCCGCATGCCACCTGGGTGATGACGGGCATCAGGTTGTTGGGAATACCGCTTGGGTCCTCCCCAATGAGACCACTCTCATGCGCGCCAACGGGATTGAAATACCGTAAAAGCACAACAGACCAATCCTTATTGGCGTATGCCACATCCCTTAATATCTGCTCAATCATGAATTTGGTCCAGCCATATGGGCTTGTGGCGCCGGTTGGCATATCCTCCACCAGCGGCATCTTGTCCGGGATTCCGTATACCGTGGCAGAAGAACTGAAAACCAGCTTGTTTACACCGAACTCCTGCATGGTTTCACATATGGTCAGGGTGGAATCGATATTGTTGCGATAATAGCTAAGAGGAATACCAACCGACTCGCCGACAGCCTTCAGACCGGCGAAATGGATCACACCGTTCAACTCATGGCGTGAGAAGACATCCCTAAGTTTTTCCTTTTCACAAACATCCAGCTCATAAGCAGTAATCTTTTTACCAATAATCTTTTCCACGCGCCGAAGTGCTTCCGGCTGACTGTTCAAAAAATTATCAACTACCACCACATCATGGCCTGCTTTTGAAAGTTCCACAACCGTGTGGGTAGCAATGTATCCCGCCCCGCCCGTCAACAGGAATTTCATAGTCCAGTCCTCTCCTTTTAAAAAAGCTTTTCCGGATAAGCCCCCGTTCCATGAAGTTCACGCAGTGCACCGGCTACAAAGTCTTTATCTTCCTGATACGTGACGCCGAACCAGTTGGCTTCGGTGGACAGTACATCCACCTGCAAAAGGTTTGATCGCATCAAGCTGTCCACCATCACAGGCAAGGGGTATTCCTTTTTTAACTCATCCAGCGCCAGCTTTTTCAAAAATGCTTCCAAACAAGATTCGCCAGCCTCAAATATCCAGGGCGTAAAGCCCCAGAAATTCATGGAAACAAGGCTCTTGGGATCAAGGGGAACATTATTATCGGTATCGTGAATGGTCCCGTCCTTAAAAAGCGCAATCTTGTAGGTTTCCGTAACACTAACAAGCTTGCCACTTAAGTCTACTTCACAAACTCCCCTCGTAACATTTCCGTTTTCCGATACGGTATTCCGAAGCCTGTATCCTACCATGGAAGCATGATTTTTTGCAGGCATATTGCATAGGGAGCTTTGCATAGCTGCAAACGCGCCTTTTCCATAATAGTCATCGGCGTTGATTACGGCAAAGGGTTCATGAATGACATTCCTGGCGCATAGCACGGCATGTACAGTGCCATAGGGCTTTGTACGGTCATGCGGCGGTATAAAACTACCCGGCAGGCTATCATACTCTTGAAAGGCATAGCATACTTCCACTTTTTCCGCAAGGCGATTCCCTACCATTTCACGAAAGGTACCGGCCATATCTTTTTTAATGACAAAAACGACCTTATCAAAGCCCGACTCAAGCGCATCGTAAATGGAGTACTCCATTAATATTTCCCCATTGGGGCCCATTCTGTCTATCTGCTTATTGCCGCCATAGCGTGCACCAAGTCCGGCCGCCATCACCATAAGCGTCGTGCGCATCGCTGTACCTCCTTGTTTAGTAGCTGTGCAATCTTATTCATTCGCCGCTACCAGGGAATACTCCTCTGAAACATGATATACAAATCAGGCAAAAAATGCAAATACGCTAAGAGGCCTGCCACTTTCGTGGCAGGCCTCTTTTTCTTTAGCAGTCTGTCAATTACTTGTTATTCGACATTGGCGTAGGTAAATATCACGTCGCCGGTGGGCAGAATCATGACATTCTTTACGCTGGGCTTGAGCATGTAGGGATTGGTGTAGAAGTACATGGGAGCGACAGCACCAGTGGCCATCAAAATTTCTTCCGCCTTGGCGCACAGAGCAGAACGAGCAGCGGGATCGGCGGTCGCCTTGATTTCTGTGACAAGGGCGTCATACGCATCGGGCCAAGTCTGATCACCGTTCGGGCCCCAGTAGGCGCCTACACCGGCATCCTTGGTCACTTCGGTGGCACGGGTGTAATCACCGATGCTGCGGCCAAGGCGGGGATAGTTGTTACCGGAATTGCTCAGGAAAATCTCCAGGAAGTTGACGCAGTCGTTGAAGTCTGCGATCCAGCCCATACGGGCGGCTTCCGCATCGCCAGCCTTGAGTTTAAGCTGCAAGGTGGACCAAGCTTCGGTGTTGATGGTAGCCGTCAAGCCGAAGGTGTTCCAAACTTCCTGCACATACTGGATGATCAGGGCGTTTGCACCGGCGTTGTTGAAGGCGAAATCGATAGCGGGCATGTCGGTGAACTTGATGTCGCCGCCCTCGATGGTGCCGGTATAGGCATAGCCCAGATCGATCAGAGTCTTGCAGGCAGCAACCTGATCTTCGGTGTAGTTTGCATTCTCAGCAGAGGGGTTATGGGTGCCGGCATACCAAGTACCATAACCTTCCGCGCTGCGGACGTCTGCATTCAAACCATCGCCAAGCGTTTTGGGATAGAAGCCTGTAGCGGGGATTTGCCCACCCTGGGTGATGAACTCAACCAGGACTTGACGGTCGATCAGCTGACCGAGAGCGTAACGGGCTTTGGACTGTTCCTGCACGGTCAATTGCTTGCCGACGGGAGAAATGT